>WRFP01000158.1 GCA_009778725.1 Propionibacteriaceae bacterium | reverse complement strand
GCGGGCCGGGCGTACTACGTCACGGGGGTGAGCCGGGGGATCGGCCAGGCGATCGCACTGGCACTGCTGGATGAGGGCGCGCTGGTGGCAGGCTGTGCCCGCGACGCCCGCGCGTTGGAGGTTTTGCGCGACGGCTTGCCGGAGGATTGGAAAAACCGGCTGATCACGACCGTCGCCGATGTGGGGGACGCACAGGACCTGGCCCAGGCGGTGACGGCGGCGGCCTCAGCCTTCTCCCGGCTGGATGGCGTGGTCGCCAATGCCGGGATCGGAGTGACGGGAGGGGTGCTGAGCACCTCGGCAGCGGACTGGGATGAACAACTCCACACTAAAGTTCATTCAGTGCTGAACCTGGTGACCGCGGCCCTGCCGATGTTGCGGTCCTCGGATGCCGCCCGGATCGTGGTCATCAACGGTGTCATCGCCCACCACCCCGAACCCTGGATGGCGGCGTCCAGTGCCGGCCGGGCGGCCGTCGCCAGTCTGACGCGGCTGCTGGCAGTCGAACTGGCCCCTGACATCCTGGTCAACTCTGTGAATCTGGGCGCCATCGCCACAGACCGGCAACGCGACATGTTCCGGGACTCCGGCTCATCGGGCACATTCGACCAGTGGGCGCAAGCGGAGGCGATCCGGCGCGGGGTCCTGCTCGGCCGGTTGGGCGATGCAGATGAAGTGGCACCCATGGTTGCGATGATGCTTTCCCCGTTGTCCTCGTACCTGACGGGGACGTCGATCGACATCTCCGGCGGCAGTGCCACGAACACGTGAGACAGTACGGTCGTACTGCTTCCACGTGAGAGTGCCCCGTCACGAGAGGGTACGCCGTACTGCCCTTATCCGCCCAGGTAAACCCGTTTGATGTCGTCGGTTGTCGACAGTTCGGCGGCGGAGCCGCTGAGGACGATCCGGCCGGTTTCCATGACGTAGGCCCGGTCGGCGAATGGTTGCTCGGGAACGAATGCTTTGTTCTTACCGGTGGGAAGTACAACCAGACCCATACGTTCGTCGGGAAAGACGACACGCTACGACCTGCGGGGATGGCGCGATTTCGAAGTCCTTCACGCGAGATCGTTGTGGTACTTCTGAGACCTGGAGTAACCTTTGATTTAGGGAAAATTACTAAGACGACGCTTGGTAAAAGGATATTAAAACAATTACTGATAAGTGGAGATGTTTAAATTTGTGGCATCTTCACGGTAACCGCCTAAGCATCGTTTTGGGGGAATTATCATTTCGAAAACCAGGAGATCGACAAAAGCGTCTCTCCGAGGAAAGAAAGGATGTAGAAATGAAGAAACTAGCTTCAGCTATTGCAATTCTATCAATGATAGTGTCGGGGCTTCTCGCCAATGTTGGCATGGCCAGTGCACATGCAGATCTGGTAGGGGGGATTGACAATTCGCCGAAGAGCCTGTGCCAAGCTGGCTGGACGTACCGCACCACCGGTCGCGGTGCCGATGTCATTGTCAACATAGGCCCACAGTTGTTCAGTGAGAACAAAACCGGATCGCCATCTACTGCTACGTTCATTAACAATTTTAGCGGGACTGCAACTGCGACCTTCACGGGAGGTGTGAACGTGTCGGTAAGTATCAAGCTCGCGGCCATCCAGGCATCGTATAGCATTGCGGCCTCCCTCAGCATGTCGGCCTCGATCGGAATGCAGACTACGATCAGCATCCCGAATGGGATGACGGGATATGGGCAATATGGTATTTCGCAGGCGTACACGACTGGCGTCGAAGAGTACACCACGAATGCCTGCGTCGTGACCCAGAGTTCCAACGTCACCTCATACGCACCTTATAGGGCGGGGTGGAGCACATGGACAAGTTAGGGGCTCTCGGGCGGGCGGCGGCAGGGGCGCTCATGGTGATCCTGCTGGCCTCTTGCACGGTCCCACCTGTCTCACCACCCGTCAGCACTCCTACACCCGGGATTCCGATTGCACCTTCAACTGAGGCGTCATCGACTCCCCCCGTGACCGAGTTGCTGGCCGACTACCCTGGTGGGTTGGTTCTGCTTGGCGAACTGTCTTCACAGCGTGGTATCGCAGAGTTGGGTCCGTTCCATCCCTCAACCCGCTCAGTGGCCGTCCTTACCCGCTGCTATGGCGTAGGAACCATCCACGTCGAAATCCCCGGTGCAGCGTGGTTCGATCAGGCTTGTCTCTTGGACCCTGCAGATCTGGGGACCATGAACACATTCGACGTGTGGTACGTCGACTCAGTGACCGTTCGGGGGAGTAGCGATAACTCGAACCTGTGGGCACTGGCAGTGACGGAGTACACCAGACCGGGTTCGTGACGTACGGGAAATGCGGCGGGCATCCAGAAGGATTCCCGCCGCATTCTCGCGTAACACTTGATGGTAGCGGTGGTCTGGGTTGTTGGTGCTGGTTGTGGATTTTACGCATGTCGATGACGCCGAGGTTGCGATGATGCTTTCCCCGTTGTCCTCGTACCTGACGGGGACGTCGATCGACATCTCCGGCGGCAGTGCCACGAACACGTGAGACAGTACGGTCGTACTGCTTCCACGTGAGAGTGCGTCGCCACGAGAGGGTACGTTGAACTGCCCTTATCCGCCCAGGTAAACCCGTTTGATGTCGTCGGTTGTCGACAGTTCGGCGGCGGAGCCACTGAGGACGATCCGGCCAGTTTCCATGACGTAGGCCCGGTCGGCGATTTGTAAGGCTTTGTGGGCATTTTGTTCGACGAGCAGGATGGTGGTGCCGGACTCGTGGATGGTGCGGATGATGTCGAAAATTTCCTGGACCAGCAGGGGGGCCAGGCCCATGGAGGGCTCGTCGAGCAGGAGGATGCGTGGCTGGGCCATCATGGCCCGTCCGATTGCCAACATTTGTTGTTCACCGCCGGACAGGGTTCCGGCGAGTTGTTTACGGCGGTCGGCCAGGACGGGGAAATGGTTGTAGACGGTGGTCAGCCCGGTGGCGATCGTGGCGCTGGGACGTCGGTAGGCTCCCAGTTCCAGGTTTTCCAGAACTGTCATCTGGGCGAAGACCCGCCGGCCTTCGGGGACCAGGCTCAGCCGCATCTTGACTCGTGTTTGCGCGGTGGCGTGGGTGATGTCTTTGCCGTCGACGAGGACTTGGCCGGACGTGGCCTTCTTCAGGCCTGACGTGGTGCGCAGCGTCGTGGACTTGCCTGCTCCGTTGGCTCCGATCAGGGTCACGATCTCGCCGTCTTCCACGGTGAGCGAGACTCCTTTGAGGGCGTGAATCCCGCCGTAATGGACGTTCAGGTCTCTGATCTCAAGCATCGGATGTCTCCTGGCCGAGGTACGCGGTGATGACGCGGGGGTCCTGCTGGATTTCGGCCGGTACCCCGGAGGCGATGACCAGACCGTGGTCGAGGACGTAGATCCGCTCGCAGATGTTCATCACCAGGGACATGTCGTGCTCGATGAGCAGGATGGTCAGTGAGAACTGTTGGCGCAGCCAGCGGATCAATTCGGTGAGGGCGGCGGTTTCCGCGGGATTCATGCCGGCCGCCGGCTCGTCGAGCAGGAGGAGGGCGGGCCCGGTTGCCAGAGCCCGGGCAATCTCCAGACGCCGCTGCTCGCCATAGGACATGTTCTGGGCCAGTTCACCGGCTTTGCTGTCCAATTGCATGATGCGCAGCAGTTCCATGCTTTCCTCGCGGATCTTTTTCTCGATGCGCCGCTGGCCCGGAGTGTGCAAGAACGACGCGTACAACCCGTACCGCGAGGTTTGTGAGTGCGCGATCACGACATTGTCCAAGACTGTCAGGGCCCGGAAAAGACGGATGTTCTGGAAGGTCCGCCCGATCCCGGCGCGGCAGATGGCGTGTGATTTCATGGTGCCGAGCTTGTAGACCGACTGACCACGCCGGAACTCGAGGGTGCCTGCCGATGGCGGATACACCCCGGTGATCAGGTTGAAGACAGTAGTTTTCCCGGCACCGTTCGGGCCGATGAGTCCGACCAACTCGCCTTCTGTCAGGGTCAGATCGAGGCTGGCCACGGCAGCCAGCCCACCGAAGTTCAAAGACACGTGGGACAAGGTCAGCAGGTCGGGCACAGGTTCGCCGTCTGGCATCAGCGGGAAGGTCGCGGCTTCACCTGCTGCCATCAACGGGTCAGTCATGGTTTCACCTCCTGGCGTCGGCGCGGTATCAGGCGTTTCAAGGCGCTCAGCGTCAGTTCGCGGTCACCCATCAGTCCCTGGGGGCGGAAGACCATGATGAGCACCAGGACCAGGCCGTAGATCACCATGCGGATTTCGGGGAAGGACTGCAGGGCGGTCGACACCAGGGCGAGGAGAATGGCCGCGATCACCGAACCGGTCAGGGAGCCCAAGCCGCCCAGGACGACGATGATGAGGATGTCGATCGACTTCTGGAAGTTGAACAGGTCTGGTTTGATGAAATAGAAGTACGACACGTACAACCCGCCGGCGAGTCCACCGAAGAAGGCGCCGATGACGAAGGCCAGGGTCTTGGCACGGACCGCATTGACACCGATGGAGGTCGCGGCGATCTCGTCCTCCCGTACTGCGATCAAATCTCGTCCGTGGGCCGAACGCAGGAAGTTGGAGATCAGGATCACCGTCCCAGCCGTGAAGATGAATACCCAGGTCCAGTTCGCGAAGCGCGTCATCAGGAACAACCCGGCTGCGCCGTTGGTGAAATGGAAGTTGAGGAAGAGTACGCGGATGATCTCCGCCATGCCGAGGGTGGCGATGGCCAGATAGTCCCCGCGCAGGCGAAGGGTGGGCAACCCGATCAGGAAACCAACAATTGCTGCGATAGTGGCACCCATGAGGAGTCCCACCAGGAAACCCCAGACGCTCGGGAACTGTATGGTCATCAGGGCAGTGGTGTACGCGCCGATGGACATGAACCCGGCGTGGCCCAGGGAAAACTGGCCGGTGAACCCGGTGATCAGGTTGAGGCTCACGGCCAGCATGATGTTGATGCAAATG
>WRFP01000157.1 GCA_009778725.1 Propionibacteriaceae bacterium | reverse complement strand
GGAGGGCGAGTCAGCCCTGCGGTTCTACCTGTTGCTCGTCGGGGCGCTGAGGGCCTTGGGCGAGGGGACCGTCGACGGGGTACGCCCGGCTGCGATGATCCTCGACTCGTACATCTTGCGAGCCGCCACGCTGTCCGGCTACTCACCGCAACTGGATTCTTGCGCTATCTGCGGTTCCCCGGGTCCCCATGGGTTCTTCCATCCGGCATCAGGAGGCATGGTCTGTTTGCGGTGCCGTCCACCTGGATCGGCCAGTGTGTCTGCTGCCACGTCTGCCTACATGACAGCCTTGTTGACCGGCGATTGGCCCGCCACCCATGACGTTCCCGATACTCGGATTGCGGAGGTGTCTGGGCTTGTCAGAGCCTTTTTAACGTGGCATGTGGAGCGTGGGGTCAAGTCCTTGTCCCACGTTGATCCGGGACTGGATGTCCCCGACGGCTCGCCCTGCTAAACAGTACGGGAGTGGCGCGGCCCGTCGGCTGAGCGGTGGACGTACTGGTCGAAAACCATGGCGATCACGCGGATGAAAATCCGGCCGACTGTTGTGGCCTGGATGGTGTCGGGGTCTGGTTCCAGCAGGCCGTCGGCACGCAAGGGCTCCAACAGGGCCAACTCGGCGGCGAAGTGCTCGTCCACGTCGATGCCCCAGCGGCGGGAGAATTCCGGCTTGTCGAGCAGGCCGTGGCACAACAGGTCGCCGATGGTGGCGCGGCGGATGATGTCCTCGTCGGTCAGTTCGACACCGCGCAGGACGGGCAGCTTCCCCTCGCCGACCAGGGTGCGATAGGGCTTGAGGCCGCGCACACTTTGGGTGTACGACCGGCTGAATTCGCTGATTCCGGTGATGCCCATGGCGAACAGGTCGGCGCCGCCCTTGGTGGTGTACCCCTGGAAATTGCGGTGCAGGCTGCCGTCACGCTGGGCCACGCACAACTCGTCGTCCGGCAAGGCAAAATGGTCCATACCCACATAGATGTAGCCAGCCTGGGTCAGCCGCTCAAGGCCGAGGCAGAGGAGCTTGAACTTGTCGACTCCCAGGGGAATCTTCCCATCGAGAACCTGCTGTTGTTTCTTCACCCAGGGGACGTGCCCGTAGCTGAACAGGGCGATGCGCTCTGGGCGCAGCCCGGCCACCTGGTCGAGGGTGTGCGCGAAGGTGTCCAGCGTCTGGCCCGGCAGCCCATAGATCAGGTCGAAATTCAGTGAGGTGAAGCCCCTGTCCCGGCACGTGGCCACCAGATCAGAAACCTGCTCGTACGGCTGGACCCGCCCGATCAGGACCTGGACCTCGTGATCGAAATCCTGGACGCCCAGCGACAACCGGTTGAACCCGAGCTTCTTCAGCGCGTCGAGATGGTCGAGGCTGGTGACCCGGGGGTCGAGTTCGACACCGATCTCCGCGTCCGGGGCGAACCCGACGCGTTCGGCGGTGAAACCGAACAAATCGCTCAGATGCTCTGGCGAGAAGTACGTCGGCGTGCCCCCGCCCCAGTGGAATTGCACCACCTGACGCGAGGGGTCGATCATCGAGGTCACCGCGTCGATCTCTTTCTTGAGGTACGGCAGATAGTCGGCGGCTGCGGCCTCGTGATTGTGCCGCACGATCGCGTTGCAGCCGCAGAAACGGCACATGTGCTCGCAGAACGGCAGATGCATGTACAGCGACAGCGGACGGTCCGAATGGTTGGAGTCCGCCACAACCCGGCGGTAGTCGTCCTCGTTGAAGGAGTCGCTCCACCACGGGGACGTCGGATAGCTGGTGTAGCGCGGCGCGTTGACGTCGTACCGGTCGAGGAGTTCCCCGGATACGTTGACGGTTTCACCGGGGAGTTCGATCGTTACTGTCATAATTGCCCTCATTCTGTGTCGGCTCAGGCCTGAATCCACCGGTTTTTTCGCAGTTTGTCACCACAGCGATTGGTGCATTTAGATTCATCTTACATCCGGGAGAAAACCGGCTGTACACCGGTTGGCAGCCGGAGATTTCGGCCCTGACACACTCAGCTGAGGGGTGTCAGAGAGGTACTGATTCGGGAATATGTACGCTCTGGCGCCGGGATCGCACCTGGCGAGTAGACTGACCCGGGTTGCCCGGATGATATCGGGCACGGGACGGAAGGCCATCATGACAGGGATTGTCATCGTCGGTACCCAATGGGGGGACGAAGGGAAGGGCAAGGCGACCGATCAGCTGGGAGAGTCGGTGGATTATGTCGTCCGCTACTCCGGCGGCAACAACGCTGGTCACACAGTTGTGGTGGCTGGTCAGACCTATGCCCTGCATCTGCTGCCCTCGGGGATTTTGAACCCGGGTTGCATTCCGGTGATCGGGAATGGTGTGGTTGTCGACCTGGGTGTCCTGTTCGAGGAGATCGACCAGCTGATGGCTCGCGGTGTTCGGGCTGACCGCGTCCTGATCAGTGCCAACGCCCACGTCATCGCGCCGTACCACCGTGTGTTGGACCGCGTCACCGAGCGTTTCCTCGGCAAACGCAAACTGGGCACAACCGGCCGAGGTGTCGGCCCTGCCTATGCTGACAAGGTCAATCGCATCGGGATCAGGGTTCAGGACCTGTTCGACGAGTCCATCCTGCGCCAGAAGGTCGCCGCCTGCCTGGAGCAGAAGAACGCCCTGCTGGTGAAGGTCTACAACCGCCCCGCCATCTCGGCCACCGAGGTCGCCGATGAGTTGTTGCAGTACGTCGACCGGCTGCGCCCGATGATGACCGACACCTCCGCGGTCCTCAACGACGCTCTCGACCAGGGCAAAGTCGTTCTCTTCGAGGGTGCCCAGGCCCACCACCTCGACGTCGATTTCGGCACCTATCCGTACGTCACCTCCTCCTCGCCCATCGCAGCGGGTGCCTGCATCGGCTCGGGTGTCGGGCCGACCAGGATCGACCGCGTGGTCGGGATCGCCAAGGCCTACACCACCCGTGTGGGCGAGGGCCCGTTCCCGGGCGAGTTGCTGGATGAAGCCGGGGAGAAGCTGCGCCAGGACGGCGGCGAATTCGGGACCACCACCGGGCGTCCGCGGCGCTGCGGCTGGTTCGACGCGCTGGTGGTCAACCAGGCGGCCCGGATCAACGCGTTGACCGATGTCATGCTGACCAAGCTGGACGTGCTGACCGGCTGGGAGAAAATCCCGATCGTCGTGGGCTACCAGGTCAACGGCAACCGCCTCACCGCCATGCCGATGACCCAAACCGAACTGCACCACGCCCAGCCCATCTACGAATACATGGACGGCTGGACCGAGGACATCTCCACGAAACGGTCCTTCGCCGACCTGCCTGCGACAACACAGGCGTACGTGCTGAGGCTCCAGGAACTGATCGGCGTACGCATCTCCGGTATCGGCGTCGGCCCGGGCCGCGAGCAAACCATCATGATCCACGATCTGCTCTGAACCAGGACGGGCGCGCGGTCGGCAAGTTCGAGGCGATTCCCGTGGCTTGTGGCAGTGTTGGGTGACGGTGTGAGCACGCTCCTTGGAGATGGAGCACGGCGGGAACCAACTGATCTGGGGGATAGGCTGGACCAGTGAGTCTGACTGTGTTGGTTGTGGGATCCGGTGGGCGCGAACACGCCCTTGCTGTGGCGCTGAGCCGCGACCCGGAAGTCGCCAGTGTCCATGTGGCACCCGGAAACCCCGGGACGTGGGCCGTGAGTTCCCAGTACGGCGTGAGCACCGGTTCGCCGCTGTGGACCCGGCTCAGTACTGTGGATCCTCTCGACGGTGATCAGGTGGTCAGCTTGGCCCGGGAACTAGGAGCAGGACTGGTTGTCATCGGTCCTGAGGCCCCGCTGGTGGCCGGGGTGGCCGACCGGGTCCGAGCAGCCGGAATCCCCTGCTTCGGGCCGAGTGCTGAGGCCGCACGGCTGGAGGGCTCCAAGCAGTTCGCCAAGGAAGTGATGGCCGCCGCCGCTGTACCGACCGCCCGTTCGCGGTACTGCGAGACCGCGGAACAAGCCGCATCGGCGTTAGACGAATTCGGATCCCCGTACGTGGTCAAGGATGACCACCTGGCTGCGGGCAAAGGTGTTGTCGTGACGACTGACCGAGCCGAGGCCCTGGACCACGCGATCGCCTGTCGGCAGGTCGTGATCGAAGAGTTTTTGGACGGCCCCGAGGTCAGTCTGTTCGTGATCTGCGACGGTGTACGCGGGATTCCGCTGCTGCCCGCCCAGGACTTCAAACGGGTCGGCGACGCCGACACCGGCCCCAACACCGGCGGTATGGGCGCGTACTGTCCTCTGCCCTGGGTTCCCGAAGGATTCGTCACCCAGGTCATGGACACGGTGGTCGACCCGGTGCTGGCCGAGATGAACAGTCGTGGCACCCCGTTTCAGGGCCTGCTCTACGCCGGTCTGGCCCTGACCAGCCAAGGGGTACGAGTCGTGGAGTTCAACGCCCGCTTCGGTGACCCCGAGACTGAAGCGGTCTTGCCTCTGCTCCAGTCCGGGTTGGGCCAGGTCCTGTACGCCGCAGCCACCGGTTCACTGACTGATATTCCCAATCTGATATGGGATGACGCATCGTCGGTCGTGGTCATCTGGGCTGCCGACGGCTATCCGGGAACCGTGGCGAAGGGCGGCAGGATCGTGATCCCAACCCTGGACAATAATGCAACTGTCATTCATTGCGGCACAGCCCTGGATGATCAAGGAGGTCTGGTCAGTCATGGCGGCCGCGTCCTCGCGGTGGTCGCTCAAGGAAGCGATCTCACCGCAGCCCGGGACAATGTCTACCAGGCCCTCGACCGAATCGATTTCCCGACCGGTTTCCACCGCCACGACATCGCACAGCGGGCTGCTGCAGGACTCATCCCGACACCACCGATTCAGGGGCAGTAGATGCACATCCATCAGTTAATGTCCGGGAAGTCGCCGTACTGTGATGAAGGAGAACAATGACCGTACCCGATGTGTTGGCAACGCGCTATGCCAGTGACTCTATGCGTCAGATCT
>WRFP01000156.1 GCA_009778725.1 Propionibacteriaceae bacterium | reverse complement strand
GGATTGGCGCCGACTGCGCAACGAACTAAGGAACTCTTCGGCCTGTTCTGGACCCAACTTTTGGCACAGGTGCGTGATCTCGTCGATGATTAGCACAATCCGTTGGTCTCCTAGTAATTGGAGTACGTCAAGGTTGGCAGCGGGCTGATTGGCCGCCCTTGTCGCTTTCCCCGATAAGGTTAGGCCGGCCACACCGGTGTTGAGCCTGACCTTTCCACCGACTTCGATTTCCCATGTGTGGACTTGTGTCCCGACAAGCCGGTTCTTCCGAAGCTCAGCCAGTAAGTGCTCGGCAAATAGCTCCAGGCTGCTTGTCTCCGCACTGACATAGATGGCCGTGGTGGTTTCCGCGAGATCGTCCTGGAGCTTCTTGACGAGCCAGGTCTTCCCCATACGTCGCTCCCCGGTCACGTGGGCGCCGCCAGCGCTTACCGCTTCCATGAGACGGTCGAGTTCCAGTTGTCTTCCCACTAGGGATTGAGGATCACCAATGCCTCCAGCATTCGGTGTCAGTGCTTCAAGCCCCTCGGGAATATCGGGCACCCATTCCAAGTCAATGTCATCAATCACATCAGAAAGTATACGTCGAATCTAACGTACGTCAATAATGACGTACGTTTTCCCTGACGTACGTTTAGTCTTGGGTTAATGTGATCTCATTAGCGCAACCGCACCCAGCGTCTCGCCCTCTAAAAGGTCCTGTTGAGCTGTCAAGTGCCCGGAGGTCCACAGCACACAATCAACAGAACTTTAGGGGTGATGCCCCTAACATGAGGATGCCTGTCATGACATCCATCCCAGGTGTGGATAACTGTCCTGAAGGAGTCGGCAATGGTGTGGAATGGATTTCAGAATTATTTCACGTCGGAGAGGACACCATGAACAAGCTGAAATACATCACAATTACCGTCGCCCTAGTCGGTATTTTGGCAGCATGTTCTCCGACGGCGTCGTCCTCACCCTCGGCCTCCGTTAGCTCTCCGGTCCCTGCGACGAAATCGACGCCGACTCTTACGCCCACTCCCCAGTGGACCGACGAGGAGCAAGCCGCCATCGACTCCGTACAAAAGTACATCCAAGTCTGGACGACCATCGGCCAAGGGCTTCCCGATTCCAATGTGGCCCAGATCCGTGATGTCGCCGGGGATCCCATTGCGAATGACACTCAGGACCTTATGACCCAGTGGGCGGCCAAGGGCTGGCATCTGGAGGGGGCCCCTAGTTTCGTACCGAGCCTTGTCACGCCAGGGGCTCTGGACTACCAGGGCCAGCGGTATCACGTCTCGGGGTGTTACATCATCACAGGCTCGTACCTGGCCGACTCTTCAGGCAACGAAGTTGGAACCAGAGGTACGGAACGATCTCCCGGGACCTATGAGGTAATCCAAGCCACGTCAGGTACGTACTACGTCACCGATGATTCAACAGAGGAGGGGACATGCTGAAGAGAGCATCCCTTGCAATGAGCGTTGGTCTCCTGTTATTGAGCGTTCCATGTGCCCCTTCGGTGAGTGTTGCTGACGGATGTACGGCAAGCGTGGAATTAGAGTCACAGTACGACAGTGGAGCTGTGACGACGCGTGCCTCATGTAAGAGCACCGTCGACGATCCATCAGACGATTCCTCTGATACACATGGCCCTTCTGGGAACTCGCAGACGAACTCATGCCATGACTCAAGCGGAACTGAAGTTGCTTGCTGGGTTGAGGACCATTGGTGGAGTTCTGCTCTCAATCTGTACTGCTATACCGTTCAACTGCCAGTTGACGATGCCTTGTGGAACCTCCACCGGGATGCACAAGGCAAGCCACAAGGGACTTTCAACATGTGCCGCAGTTACGGTAAGGAAGCCACCACGGAGGCTCCCTACTGGTCGGAAACAGGTCCGGTGACTCCAGCCAGGCCCGGAACTGACCCCGTCGCTGTCGTTCGATCTTCTGTTGCGTCGCTGGGTCTTCATCCCCCGACTGTTGGGGTTGGAGCCTATGTCTACCCCGGTTACGAAGATTGGGGACTGTCGTGGTGGGTTGGGGCACCCCTGTGGCTGTGGGTTGACGCCACCGATCCTCTTCAATGGGGTACTCACACGGTGACCGCAACCCAAGACGGACTCACTGTCACCGCAACTGTCACTGCTTCCCGAGTCAAGTTCGACCCTGGAGACGATGCTGAACCGGTCACGTGCGCCACACCTGGGACCCCTCGCCCTTGGAATCCTAATGATCCCTTGTCCCACCATTCCCCAACGGGATGTGAGTACACGTACCTGACGACCAACCAACTCGGAGACAAGACCTCTCGCTTTTCAGTCAGTGCCACGGTCACCTGGACAGTGAATTGGACCACCACCGATGGACAGGCAGGCACGTTCACCACGGACATGAGTTCGGCGGCTACCCCTGCCATTCACATCGGCGAACTACGAGTCGTTCTCACCACACCGTCACATTGACCCGTCAGATCCCAGCTGGTTGGTTGTGGGTACGTGTTGTAGTTCACCAGGCTTAAGCATCGTATCGGTGACGTCTCGGTCTCGATCCCACCTCATTCGGTCTCCTCGCTTTGAAGAATCGCGATGAGTGGTCGCTGTTTGACATTGGTAATGAAGGTGTCACGTTCTGGTGGGTTTTCCCAGTACGACGGTGTCACACGGCGAATGTTGACCGCTCTGTGCAGTCTGGTAGTCGCCTTCTCGGAGACAGTGTCGAGGATGTTGAGGGATGTGGTGCCAATGATGAGAACGTCGACATCACCAGGTGTCGCGCCTGGCACCCCTTCGTGTCGGGCGGCCCAGGAACCGTAGATGTACGCTTCCTCGATGCCGTCGATACCGACCAATTCCTCGGACAAAACCGGTAAAGGGCCATATGTCGCGGCCAACAGGTCACCCAGAGGCGTGGTGATCCGGTTAGGCTGTGGCCGACGCACCAGGCGTTGGTTGCCTGACCGCCGATCATCCAGCAATCCAGAGGCGACCAGGCGTCCGACTTCTTGGGCTGTGGCCTTCAAGGAGGCTTTCGTCAGGCGCGCCAACTCGGTGACGCTGAATTCCCGGTCTGGTGACATGTAGACGGCAGCCAGTACGTCTCCCTGTACGCCGGAGCGCAAGATGGGGAGGAGGGTTGGTGGCATTACTCGCATAAGAGATTAGTTTAGCATGGCGTCTTAGGTGAGTTGAGGCTTTAGCAGGTTGCTCAAGCTAGTGGGGACCAGTCCGAAGCGTCGTCGGACTGGTCCCCACACCTGGTTGGTGAATGTTATCTACTTCAGTTGTTTGTGACCTGTGGCGGTACCGCGAGGACAGAAACACTTGGTACGGCGAGCGGAGTCACGTCTGAGTTTGTATCCGTCTGGTCACCGTTCAACACACACGGATCGTTGGCCAGTAGCTCATTTTCGAGAGCGTAGAGGAACTGGTTCAACGCGGCGAACATGTGCTGTTCGGACTGACGTGACCACGCAGTTGGATTGTTTTGCATGGCCTGGATTGCCGCGGAATAATACTGGCCCCAGTACGTGGCGTTGTTGAGTTGAGCCTGCAGTATGGCCTGATCCATCGGCGACTGGTCGTTGCTGTTGGTCGCACTCACCGCAGGTGTGCACTGTGAGCCCCCAGAAGGCTGATCGCAGGTGTACACCCCGTACAGAATCCTTGACTCGAGGCCCTGGACGTACTGGTTGAGGCCGGTGAACAGGTTCTGTTTGGAGGATTGTGTCCACGATCCCGGGTTTTGTTGCATGTCCTTGATCGCTGCGGCATAGTACTGGTTCCAGTAACTGGCGTTGTCGAGCTGCTCTTGGAGCAGAATCTGATCCTCGCTCAGGGACGACTGCGTAGTGGTGGCAGTGTCTGTTGGCTGAGGAGCCGGCGCGAGCACCTGGCTGGAGTCCTGATCCGAAGCCAGTTGACCGGTGTCAAAAGCGTCCGGGTTGTCCGCCAGAATCTCTGCCTGGAGGGTCTGGATCTTCTGGTTCGCCAGGGTGAGGCGCTGCTGAGATGTTGCCGACCATGAAGACGGGTTGTCCGTCTTCTGCTGCAACAGCGAGTCATAAGATTGACTATAGTAATTGTATTGATCGGTGAGTTGCTGGAGCGTGAGGCCCTGCGAAGAACCGTCGGCCACGGCGAGGCTGTACCCGCCACTGAAGATGACCAGCGAGAGCCCCGTTACGGCTAGCAAGCCCTTAATTGACTTGTTCATCGTACTCTCTTCCTGTTGAGAATTACGCTGGTCATTCGATCAGCGGGTGTGTTTCACCATTAATCAATTTAAAACGGATGTAGCGCATTGTCGATGGGATAAATGTCCCATGTTTCCGTATATCCGCTTGTCGAGATGAATAAAATTGATAAAAATGATGTCAACTGCTTCTGCCCGGCTCCAACTCGTGCTGCAAACTGTTGTTCCTCCGAGGTGGCTGCCGAGACCTTGGAGTGGAAAACTGTCACCATGGGGAAATCCACAGCAAAGGTAGCCACTGCGACGGGGCAGTCCGGCCATGATCGATCTGCCGGATTGCGGAAGCACCTCACATTGGTTGTTGCCGGTTTCCTGGGCATGGGGCTGGTCGCAGCCGTGTCCGGTTGCACAATCTCCCCGCCTATTCCCGCACCAGCACCCGCCGTCACCCCCGCGTATGGGGTTTTTGCGCCGACGGTGGCCTGGTCGGCGACGTTCGGTGGCACTGGCGAGGATCAGTTCTGGGCATTGGCTGTTGCCGACGACGGCAGCATGATTGTCGCAGGGGACACCGACTCGGCCGATGGCGATTTTTCGCCCAGTCAGGGGGACTGCGACGCCGTACTGGCCCGTGTCTCACCCGCTGGTGAATTGGAGTGGTCCTTGACCCTCGGAGGTACGAAAGACGACAGCTTCCGGTCCGTGTTGCTTCAACCTGACGGCAGTATCGTCGCAGTCGGATACTCGGACTCGGTCGACGGTGATTTCGTCCGAAACGGGGGGAGCGGCGGCGGGATCGCGGCCAGGGTGACGGCTGACGGGCACCTCT
>WRFP01000155.1 GCA_009778725.1 Propionibacteriaceae bacterium | reverse complement strand
GTCGTCGCCGACGATCCATTGGAAGCCGGCTGGTTCGTTGTCCTTGCGCCAGAAGGCGCGATTGGCCCGGTACAACGCGTTCATGTCATGGAAGAGCAGTTGCAACCCGTGGTGGCCCCACAAGCCGGTGACCCACCATTCGAGGGACTCCTTCTCGGTGTATGCGCGGCGCTGCCCGAACTCCTGGCCCATGAAGATAAGTTGTTTGCCCGGCCAGGCCCATTGGTACCCGTAGAAGGCCCGCAGCGTGGCGAATTTGCGCCAGTCGTCCTGGGGCACCTTGTCGATCATCGAGCCCTTGCCGTGGACGACCTCGTCGTGGCTGATGGGCAGGATGTAGTTCTCCGAGTACGCGTACACCATCGAGAACGTGATGTCGTCGTGGTGCCACTGCCGGTAGACCGGATCCAGAGCCACGTACCGCAAAGAATCGTTCATCCAGCCCATGTTCCACTTGAAGCCGAAGCCGAGCCCGCCCTGGTCGACCGGCTTGGTGACTCCGGCGAAGGAGGTCGACTCCTCGGCAATCATCATCACGCCGGGGCAGCGCGCGTGCAGGTGGTGGTTGACGTACTTCAGGAAATCGATGGCCTCCAGGTTCTCGCGGCCGCCGAAGACGTTGGGAATCCACTCGCCCTCATCGCGCGAATAGTCGAGGTAGAGCATCGAGGCGACCGCGTCGACGCGCAACCCGTCGATGTGGAACTCATGCAGCCAGTACAACGCGTTCGAGATCAGGAACGACTTCACCTCGTTGCGCCCGAAATTGAAGATGTACGTTCCCCAGTCCGGGTGGTAGCCCTGGCGCGGGTCGGCATGCTCGTACAAACTGGTGCCGTCGAATTTGACCAGTGCCCACTCGTCGGTGGCGAAATGGCCCGGTACCCAATCCATGATCACCCCGATCCCGGCCTGGTGCAGCCTGTCGATCAGGTAGCGCAGGTCGTCGGGGTTGCCGTAGCGCGATGTCGGCGCGAAGTAGCCGGTCACCTGGTACCCCCAGGAACCGAAGAAGGGGTGCTCGGCCAGGGGCATGAACTCGACATGGGTGTAGCCCTGCCAGGTCAGATACTCGATCAATTCGTCGGCGATCTCGCGATATCCCTTGCCAGCCCGCCATGAGCCCATGTGGATCTCGTAGATCGACACCGGCGACTCCCACGCTTTCCAGGCCTCACGGTAGTCGACCCAGGCGCGGTCGCCCCATTCATACTGGGAATCGAAGACGATTGATGCCGTCCTGCCCTCGGTTTCGGAGAACCGGGCCATCGGGTCGGCCTTTTCCCGCCAGACGCCGTCTGCGCCGAGGACCTTGAACTTGTAGCGCGTGCCCGTCCCGCGCTCTTCGATGAAGCGCGACCACACCCCTGTGCCGGGCAGCTTGAGCATGTCGTCGCCGGACCAATAGTTGAAATCGCCGCAGACCAGCACCCGCTGGGCGTTCGGTGCCCACACCGAGAATCTCGTCCCGGGAATGCGGTTTCCGCTGTCGGAATCATAGACCGTTGTCACATGTGCGCCCAGTCGTCTCCACAACTCTGTGTCACCGCCGCTGGCCAGGCCTTCCATGTCTGTTCCTCGCAGTTCTCCTGCGAGATCGTAGGTTGTCATCTGGATCCTCCTTAGGGTCTCCATCCGTGTGATCGGCCTGGGGGCTAGTCCGATTACTTCAAGACTAGTCCCTTGGACAGGCCGTGATAAGCGCGGAAATTCCTAAATTTTTGATGTGATTATTGCCCGACAACAAGGATGTGAGCGGGGTCGGCGGGGCCCAGTTGGACGAAGTTGTTTGTTGTCCAATTCCAGCTGCCGCCGGTTATCAGATCGTGGACGCGCAGGGGTTTGTGCGAGTCCAGTCCGAGTGCGTCGAAGTCCAATCGGACCTCGCCGTACTGGGGATTGACCGGGTCCAGATTGACCACCGTAATCACCTTGTCGTCACCGTCAATCTTGGAGTACGCGATGATGTGGTCGTTGGCCGTGTCATAGAAACGGATGGTGCGCAGGCGCTGCAGGGCGGGATGCTCGCGGCGTGCGGTGTTCAAGATCGTCAGGAGCCGGTTGAGGTTGGGTGTGGCCTGATAGTCGCGTGGGCGGTACTCGTACTTTTCCGAATGGAGGTATTCCTCGCGCGTTGGCAACGGCTCATGCTCGAACAACTCGAAACCGGAGTAGACCCCCCAACTCGGGCTCAGCGTGGCGGCCAGGATCGCGCGGATGGCGAAAGCGGCCTGGTTGCCGTCCTGGAGATAGTACGGGTTGATGTCCGGGGTGTTGACGAAGAAGTTCGGGCGGTAGAACCCGGCGGTGTCCTCGCTGAGTTCTTTGAGGTATTCCTCCAGTTCCCATTTCGCCTCCCGCCAGGTGAAATAGGTGTACGACTGGTGGAAACCGACCTTGCCCAGGACATGCATCATTTCCGGGCGGGTGAACGCTTCGGCGAGGAAGAGGACCTCGGGGTGGCGTTTACGGACCTCGGCCAGCAGCCAGGCCCAGAACTGGACGGGTTTGGTGTGGGGATTGTCGACGCGGAAGATCGTCACCCCCTTGTCAATCCAAAATTCCACCAGGCGCAGGCATTCGTTGTAAATGCCCGCGGGGTCGCGGTCGAAGTTGACCGGGTAGATGTCCTGATATTTCTTCGGCGGGTTTTCGGCGTACGCAATGGTGCCGTCAGCGCGGGTGCTGAACCAATCCGGATGGGACTTCACCCACGGATGGTCCGGGGAGACCTGCAAGGCGAAGTCGAGGGCGACTTCCAGGCCGAGGCTGTGGGCGCGGTCGACGAACCGGGCGAAGGAGTCGAAGTCGCCCAGGTCGGCATTGATAGCGTCATGCCCGCCGTCGGTGTTACCAATCGCCCAGGGCGATCCGGGGTCATTCAAACCGGGGTCCAGGGTGTTGTTCGCACCCTTGCGGAACTGGGTGCCGATGGGGTGGATCGGTGGCAGGTAGATGACGTCGAAGCCCATGGCAGCGACGGCCCCCAGACGTTCGGCTGCAGTGTCGAAAGTTCCGGAAATCCAGCTGCCGTCTTCGCGTTGCATGGCCCCTTGCGAGCGGGGGAACATCTCGTACCATGACGAGAACAGGGCTTTGTCGCGATCGACCTGGAGCGGGAAGTCGGCGGTGGGGGAGACGAACTCGCGCAACGGGTGGCGGGCACACACTGCCGTGAACTGGTTGTCATGGATCAGGGCGAGCATGCTGTCGCGAGTGGCGCCCGGACCCAGGTCCGGCTTGTAACCATTCAGGATGGCCGCGTCGTCGGCATCGGCAGGGTCCAGTTCTGCGATCGTGCGCTTGATCAGGTTCGCTCCCTCCAGTCGTACGAGATCAACGTCGATGTCGGCGGTCAGCTTGATGTGCGCATTGTGCAACCAGGTGGCCCAGGGATTCGACCAACCTTCGACCCGGAATGTCCAGTCTCCGAGACAGTCTGGTCGTACCCAGGCCTGATAGATGTCCAGCCCCTCCGGCCAGATCTGCTCCATGGGATACGTCAGAACCCGCCCGTCAGGACTGACAAGAACTGCTGTCGCGCCAAGCGCATCATGCCCCTCCCGGAACACCCGAGCCTTCACCGGAAAACTCTCGTTGACAACGGCTTTCGCCGGATAAGCCCCCCCCTCGATCACCGGCTCAACCTTCAACACAGGGATTCTCCCAATTCCCCGAGGCAGTTTCGGAGGCTTGGGATCAAGGCGTAGGGCGACACGTCGTGCGCGCGTCGTTTTCCGTGGGGCTGCTTCACTCATGCTCCCAACCTATCGACCACCGCGTTGCCCCTCAAACTCCCATGCCCGGCAACCCCGAGAATTGAAAGGTACGCAGAAACCCGAACAATGTGTGCCGAAGTCGCCAGACTCGTCGACAAAGACGCTGAGCTCAGACACGGAAACCCCTTGCGGGCATTGAAATGGCGGGGGGTTCCCCCCGCCATGATGTGGGCCCGGGTCCAAGACCAGCCCAAGTACCTACTTGATACCATGCCTGGGGCCCAACCCGTGGGTGCCCGACTCACCACCTGATTTCGCGGGCAAAAACCACGTGATACACAGGTCAGGTTTCGCGGGCAATTTGATAGGATCTACTTCGCGTGGTGGTACGTTCAGGTCTGGCATCCATTGGATGGCCTGCCGTAGTGCCCGCCCTTTTCGTATCTAAACTTTGTGGATTTTGGGTCGTCAGCCGTGTTCACACCGTATCGAAGATCTCACGGAAGTGGCTCATCGGGGTGCTGGCGGCCGGGCTGATTGGGCTTGCACTCTTTGTTTAGGCGAATCATGAGGTTGTGATGATGACGGTTACACGCGCTGGTGTCTATTCTATTTTGCTGGGCGCTATTGGGGTTGTCGTGGTGGCAACTGGTGTGGTTGTCTCGGTGTTGTCGCCAGACGCAACCGTTTCGGCGACAGTGCTCTTGACGCTCCGTTTCGCAGCTATCGGAGGTGGGTTGGTGTGCGCAGTGGCCGCCGTATTGATGCGCCGAGGTCGCCTCGGCGTAATTTTGGGTTGCGTTGCGGCTCTGCTTTCTATGGCGATCATGGGGTTCTCGGGCAGTCCACTGCTCGGTACACCTCTCACCCGCGCCATCGCTGTGTTCACCTGTCTGTTCAGCATTGTGTTGTTCATTCTTCTTGTTTTCACTTCCATCGGGGGGCCTGGAACCGCAAACGAAACCCGCTTGAATGATGCAAGTATCGAAGATGTCGATCAGAATCCCTTCTCGTAAGACCATGACCGTGATGACGGCCCAGCGCCTCGGGCAGCCTCAGGAGCACTATGTCCGCACGTTGATCAATATCTATCTCTGGGAGCTCAAGACTGGTCTGCGGCTCGGCGTCTCTATCACTGTGATTAGACGCGCTCTCTACATTGGCGCTGCTGTCCAGGTGTCACGGACGGGTGTTTTCCTGATAATTTGAAGTCATGATCCGCCCCTTTTCACAGGTCGATGTGTTCGGTTCCGAGCCTCTCCTCGGCAATGCTGTTGCCGTGGTGGTCGACGCCGGTGGTCTGACTGACAAGCAGATGCTTCAGTTCGCCATCTGGACGAACCTGTCCGAG
>WRFP01000154.1 GCA_009778725.1 Propionibacteriaceae bacterium | reverse complement strand
GGGCGCTGGGCAAGAAGACTTCATCGTGGCAGGAGGGGATGAGATCCTCCAGGCCGCCACTCAGGGGATCGACGTGGAGGCTGTGGCGTCGTACTACGGGCAATACCCGGCTCGGTTCATCGTGCCGCAGGGGTCGCCGATCACGTCGGTGGCTGACCTCAAGGGCCACACAATCGGAATTCCCGGCAAGTTCGGGGAGAACTGGTTCGCGCTGCTGATCGCCCTCCAGGACGCCGGGTTGAGCCAGTCAGATGTCACCATCGCCGAAATCGGGTACACCCAACAGGCAGCGCTGACAACAGGTAAGGTCGACGCGGTGGTCGGGTTCACCAACTCCGACGTGATCACCTTCCAGCAAGGCGGCTTCCCTGTCGACGTCATCGACCCGCAGTTGCCGTTGGTCAGCATCTGCCTGGGGACCACCAAAGAGTACGCGGCCGCCCACCCTGATGTCGTCGCCGCTGTCATCGCCGGGATGCGGAACGGCATGGCGACATCCATGAACGATCCCGACGCCACCTTGACCATTGCCGCCAACTACATCCCCAACTTCCGCGACGACACCCTGGCGACAGCCAAGCTCGTCCTGCCTGCCACGACCGATCTGTTCGTGGCCCCTGATGGGACAGTGTCTCCCCCGCTCGATCCTGACCAGTGGACCACGATGGGCCAAGAGATGGCTGCCGTCGGCCTGATCCCCGACGGCACAGACGTGAGCACCGCGTACACCAACGACTTCGACAGTTAAGAGCGTGCTGAAATACCATGTCCCGGCTGCGGCGCACCGGACGAGCGAATCTTCGAACCCTGCATCTTGCGACGTACGTCCAGTACGTGTACAAGATGCAGGGTCCGAATCTTCACCCGCCCAGCACGTCCTCGCTCGGAACAGCGTATTTCAGCACGCTCCTAATTACTCCAGCAATTCCGGGCGGACTACTCTTCCAGCCAGCCTGGTCCGGCCGTGTCCTCGTCGGGAACTTGGACGGGTGTGGGACGTAGGTGAGGATCGTCGACCGATAGGGTACGGATGGGGCCCGGGCCGCTGGTGGCCGTCTCAAACCTGACTGTGACAAGGTCTAATCCTGTGCCCCAGACCCAGCCGGGGCCAAAGTCTTCGTGGGTCACGTCGTCGCCAGGACGGTAGCCGGTCCAGCCGTGGCGGACGGTGGCCGGCGGAAGGTCCACGCGTGACTCGTCGGCCCGGGCGGCACCGATTTCGAACAAGGCCTCTTGAGCTTCGGTAGTGAAGCCCGAGACTCCTACACCGAGGAGCCGGATCCCCTGGCTGAGCAAGTGGCTCTGTTCGCGCAGGAGGAGGACTGCCACCGACGCGATGGTTTCGTCGGAGTCGACGGCGCCCAAGAGGGTTCGCGAACGGGTGTGGATGGCGAAATCGGACAGTTTCAGCTTCACGGTGATCGTTCGTGCGAAGAAACCTGCCTTGCGCAGGCGACCGGCCACCAGCACGGCATCGCGGGCGGTGATCGGTTCCAGGTCTTCCAGTTTGGTGTAGTCGGTGGCGAAGGTGTCCTCCATGGAAATCGACTTGACTTCCCGTGAACTGGAGATTCCGCGATCATCGCGGGCGTAGGCCAGAGCGGTCAACCATTCGGCAGTGGACTGGCCCAGTTCGCGGCGCAGTTCGTTGGGGGTGGCTTGCCTGAGGTCGGTGACCGTGCGGACGCCCAGGCGCTGTAATCGTTCAGTCGTGGCGGGACCGACGCCGGGGATGGCTCGCACGTCGAGCAGGGCGATCCGGTCGGCCTCGGTTCCGGCTGGAACGATGACCAGACCGTCCGGTTTTGCCTGCTCGGACGCCAGTTTGGCGATGAACTTGCTCGAACCGATGCCCACGGAAGCGGTCAGCCCCCCGGTGACCTCGCTGACCCGTTCGCGCAGTTGACCTCCCATGGCTGTCAGCGCTGGGGTCGAGAAATCGGTCTGGCCTCCTGCAGCCAGATCCACGAAAGCTTCGTCGAGGCTCATCGGTTCCACCAGGGGTGACAGGTCCCGCAAGACGGCCATGACCTGGCGGGAGGCCACCCGGTAGGCTCCGAAGCGCCCGGAGAGGAAGGCCGCATTGGGACACAGGCGACGGGCCTCGTGCATGGGCTGGGCGGAGTGCACCCCGAACTTGCGGGCCTCGTAGGAGGCCGTCGAGACCACACCTCGTCCGGATACTCCGCCGACGACGACAGGTTTGCCGCGCAGACTGGGTTTGTCCCTTTGCTCGACGGCGGCGAAGAAGGCGTCGAGGTCCAGATGGAGGATCGACGGCTCAGGCCTCATCGAGGACCAGTGCCCTCAGGGCGTCGGCGGCTTGATCGCTCGTACGCTCGTAGGTGACGAAATCGAATTGCTCGCCTGGTTGTCGACTGGTCTGCATCCATTCGCCTGGGTCGACCGGTGGAAAACTCACCTTGCCCTCGGGCGCAGCTTTGACCTCGGTCAGGTCCAGATGGGTCGTGAAGGGCCACAGGACTCGGTAGATCTCGCCGCCGCCTGCCGACCACCATTGCTGCGCACGTCGCTCGGCGAGCAGTCTGCCGATCTGGGCCACGGCTGTCACAGCGAGCACCTCGCAGCCGGAGGTGTTGCCCGGTATCCAGGAAGCATCCCGGGTCAAGACAACGGACGTGCGTCCTTTCAGGGCCCCGCCCAGTGACTCGTAGGTCCTGCGGCCCATGATGAGGACCCCGCCCATGGTGACCCGTTTGAAGCGCGCGAAGTCCTCGGGAAGGTGCCAGGGCAACCCTGCACCATCGCCGATGACACCGTTGCTGCCCACGGCGGCGATGGCGGTCAACGAGAGGTCTGGGTCGCTCATGTCACACCGCGATGGGGGCCTTGATGGCAGGGTACGGGTCGTACCCCTCGATACGGATGTCGTCCAACTCGAAGGCATCGATGTCATGGATCGCAGGGTTGACCCACAACTGCGGCAGAGGGCGGGGTGTGCGCTCCAGTTGCAGGCGGGCTTGGTCAAGGTGGTTGACGTACAGGTGGGCGTCGCCGAAGGTGTGGATGAACTGACCTGGTTGCAGGCCTGTGACATGGGCGACCAGGTGGGTGAGGAGAGCGTACGAAGCGATGTTGAACGGCACACCGAGGAAGACATCCGCGGAGCGCTGATACATTTGACAGGACAGTTTGTCGTTGGCGACATAGAACTGGAACATGGTGTGACAAGGGGGAAGGGCCATCTCGTCCACGTCGGCCACATTCCAGGCGGAGACGATGTGACGGCGAGAATCCGGTTTGGAGCGGATCTGGTCGATGACTGTGGCAATCTGGTCGACATGGCGCCCGTCCGGAGCCGGCCAACTACGCCACTGGTAACCGTAGATCGGTCCCAGGTCGCCGGATTCGTCGGCCCACTCGTCCCAGATGGTGATGCCGTTGTCGTGCAGCCAACCGATGTTGGTGTCTCCGCGTAGGAACCACAGCAGTTCGCCGAAGACGGAACGAGTGTGAATCTTCTTCGTGGTCACCAACGGGAATCCCTCGCCCAGGTCGAAGCGCATCTGATATCCGAAGATCGACAAGGTGCCTGTTCCCGTACGGTCTGACTTGGGAACACCGCTGTCGAGGATGTGCTGGACGAGGTCGAGGTATTGCTGCATGTCAGGCCTGGCCTGGGAAAGTCCGTGCCAGTTCCTCAATGTGAGGGATCATCGCCCGCAGGGCTCTGCCACGGTGGCTGATGGCATCCTTCTCCTCGTCGCTCATCTCAGCTGTCGTGCGGTCGTAGCCATCGGGCAGGAAGACCGGATCGTAGCCGAAGCCATGCTCGCCCCTCAGCTCGGTGGTCAACCGGCCCTCGACCACGCCACGCAGGACGGTCTGGCCGCCGGGCCAGAGCAGGGCCATGGCACAGACAAATCGGGCGGTGCGCCGATCCGGTTCGACGTCATCGATCTGGCGCATCAATAAGGAGAGATTGTCACCGTCGGCCGCATGGGTCCCCGCCCACCGGGCCGAGCGGACTCCAGGCATCCGGTTGAGCACATCCACTTCGATCCCGGAGTCGTCCGCCAGCGTGGGCAGACCGGACATGGCGAAGCCAGCCCGTGCTTTGATCAGGGCGTTGTCTTCAAAGGTCGAGCCGTTCTCGACCGGTTCGGGGTACGGGTCAATGTCGCCCAAACCCACGACTTCGACGAGCACAGCCTGCCGGTCCAGGATTCGGCGCAATTCCGCAACCTTGTGGGCCGAACCGCTGGCCAGCAGGAGTTTCACTGCTCCCCCAGACTCGTCTTCTGGATCTCGGACAGTTGGGCACACCCCGCCAGTCCGAGGTCGAGCAACTGGTCCAACTGATTGCGGGAGAACGGGTTACCCTCTGCGGTGCCCTGGACTTCGACCAGGTTGCCGTCACCGGTCGCCACAATGTTGAAGTCCACCTGAGCGCGGGAGTCCTCGTCGTAGGGGAGATCCAGCATCGCCACGTGATCGACGATGCCAACCGACACGGCCGACACCGAACCGGTCAATGGCTCGCTGACAAGGAGCTTTCTTTGCCTGAGCCAGCTGACGGCATCGACCAGGGCGACATAGGCCCCGGTGATCGACGCTGTTCTCGTACCCCCGTCGGCCTGGAGCACGTCGCAGTCGATCTGGATGGTGTTCTCCCCCAGCGCCTTATAGTCGATGATCGCGCGCAGGCTGCGCCCGATCAGACGAGAGATCTCGTGGGTGCGCCCACCGATGCGACCACGCACAGACTCACGGTCGTTGCGTTCCCAGGTCGCCCGGGGAAGCATCGCGTACTCCGCTGTGACCCAGCCCAGGCCGGAGTCCTTGCGCCACCTCGGGACCCCCGGAGAGACCGAGGCAGCCACCAGCACCTTGGTCTTGCCGAACTCGACCAGGACCGATCCCTCGGCGGTGTCCAACCAGCGCCGGGTGATCGTCACCGGGCGCATTTCATCCGGTCCACGACCGTCTTTTCTCATCACAAGTCCACCCTAACCTGCTCGTACGACATTTTTTTGTCAGTCTCGGCCGACCCGACAAAATCTCCCAACAAGCGGGCGGCGATGAGGGCGAACCGCTGCGGATTGCCGGTGGTCAGGAAGCGGCG
>WRFP01000153.1 GCA_009778725.1 Propionibacteriaceae bacterium | reverse complement strand
CTGTGAAGTGCTCTCTCTCATGGGCCAAAATGGCTTATTTACACTACTATTATCCCATGTCAGAGAGCATTTCCATACCATTGTCCATTCACTGAAACCACAAAAAATCGGTGCATCCAGGTATAGCCCGAATACACCGATCGCTTGCGTCGCGAGCGACACTGTGGGGGTGCGATGGGTCGGCGGGTGGCGTGAAGGCAGACTGGACGTGAAGTGGAGCGACGCCCGACGAGCCAGCGTGCCTCCACAGGGTCGCGCAGCAGCAATGGATCGGTGGATTCGGGTATAGCCTGACGGTCGGCGTCAGTTGCGCCAGGACCCTGTGAGGAGGTCCGAGCTGCTGGACGACGGGATTTCCAGACGAGTGCTAGCGTTCATTGATCCTTCACAAACCACAACCAATCGACCAGATGGATCCGGCCACACCGATCCGAGACGCAAGACAAATGGATACAGCTCACGCTAGCCTTGGGGTTGTCAAGCCGACTAGCTCGAGAGAAAGACTATTCATGAGCACCGACAATTATGGTTCTTCTGCCAATAATGACTCCGCATCCACTCCCCCACCTGTCCCGGGGTACACACCGGCTGAGGAGGGGGTCTCGCCCGCCACCGGGGCGTCGCCCTCCTTCGGCTCTGGCCCGTCTGCGCCGTCCTTTGGCACTGTCCCACCAGACGCCCCAGGTGTGGGCTATGGACAGTCTGCGCCTCCGCCGGCTCCGACGCCCAACTACGGCCAGGTTCCGCCGTCCTCAACACCGCCTGACTACGGGCAGGTTCCACCAGCCTCACCGGTGCCCGACTACGGCCAGATTCCACCGGCTTCACCTGATTCCAGCTTCGGTCAAACTCCACTCGCTTCACCGCCTCCCAACTTCGGCCAGATCCCCCCGGCCGCGCCTCCTCCGGCTTTCGGCCAGATGCCTGGTGTCCCAGACCCGGGGAACATTCCCCCTGCCCCGTCTTTCCCCCTGTCATCAGCACCGGGTGATTTCATGTCCAACACTTTCGGCACTCCTTCTGGTTCCATGCCCCCGTTGGCCTCCTTCGGGCAGCGGGCATATGGCTTCGTCATCGACTGGGGCCCCATGGTGATTCTGTCAGTCCTCACTGCCGCCACCCGTAACACCATCGTTGGCCTCTTGTTCAGCCTCGTCACGTTGGCCTGGGGCATCTACAACGTCGGTTACCTCGGAGGTGCCACCGGAGTGACCATCGGTCGCAAGATGGCAGGCACGAAGCTCGTCAAAGAAGACACCTTGCAGCCGCTGGGAGTCGGTCTGGGCATCGGGCGCTACTTCGCCCACTACATTGACATGATGATTTGCTGGCTGGGCTTCCTGTTCCCCTTGTTCACGCCGAAGAAGCAGACGATCGCGGACATGATCGTCAGGAGCGTCGTCATCGAGAACAAGTGATCCCTGCGTTCGCGCCATCAGTGTGACTCCGCTGCCCTGAACGTTGAGGCCAGACCCCGCCGTTCAGGGCAGCGGAGTATTTGGTATGGCCAGAAAGGCCCAGATCATGGTGACTGCTGCTGAGGCAAACACAGTCGCCACGGTTGTCAGGGCCGCCACGGCTCGCGCAGATGCACCCGCCTGGGCAGCAGTCACAGCGTGCGCATAGGCCTTACGCCGGGAATGAGCCGACACTTCACCGTCTGCCACCACGTGCAATCGGGTAAGACGAGCGCGACCATCCAAACTCCAATCCACCGAGCCATCGCTGCTACGCGGCGCCAGTGATCGTACGTAATAACCACCAGTAGGCCCCATGTCCTCCAACAGACTCATGTCATCATCCTTTCGTACAACTGTTCGATACTGTTCTAGTCCAGACATCGCCAAAAATCAAACACCTGTTCGATACTGGCGTGTCGTGAGTCCTACTCAACACCACACCTCGGACATTTTTTCCCGACACTATCGAACAGATGTTTGATTCTGGTCGATTCCTTGGTTACGCTGGCGACATGGAATCGACACAGGCCCCCACGGGCACACAGAAGGTCTTTCACTCCAACGTCACCGAGATGCCCGACGGGCCAGCCGGTGCCGACGGTCTGACGATGCGCCAGCACCGGATCCTCCAGGTGATCCAGGCTTCGACCAGCGAACGCGGATACCCCCCCACTGTGAGAGAGATTTGCGAGCAGGTCGGCCTCAACTCCCCCTCATCGGTCGCGCATCAGTTGCGGGTCCTCCAAACCCGGGGGTTCATCAGGCGAGATCCCAACCGGCCGCGCGCCTTGGAAGTCCTGCTCCCCCAGGGTGTGGATACCTCCGATTCCACCCGCCCGGTTGAGCCGTACGTCCGTGTGCCACTCGTCGGACGCATCGCAGCCGGCTTACCGATCACCGCCGAACAGCACCTCGACGACACCTACGTCCTACCCGAGCAACTGGTCGGCACCGGCACGCTGTTCATGCTCGAAGTCCACGGGGACTCGATGATCGACGCCGCCATCTGCGACGGGGATCTTGTCGTGGTACGCCAGCAACCCACCGCCGAGAACGGGGAGATCGTCGCAGCCCTGCTCGGGGAGGAAGCCACCGTGAAAGTGCTCAAACGTACTCCCGGACAGGTCTGGCTCCTGCCCCAGAACCGCCTGTACTCCCCCATCGACGGCAACCAGGCTTCCATCCTCGGCAAAGTCGTCGCCGTCTTGCGCAGAGTTTAGAGCGACACTGTGCCAGTACGATGGGTCGACGGGTGGCGTGAGGGCAGACTGGACGTGAAGTTGAGCGGCGACCGACGAGCCAGCGTGCCTCCACAGGGTCGCGCAGCAGCCATGGATTGGATTCGGGTTTAGATCACCGAACCTCCTCGACGAATCTGCACAGTGATGCGGGATGTCCGTCGACGCTGGTCGGCCAGGACACTCTTAAGAAAGATCGTGCCCGGGTCAGGCCGACATACACCAGCCTTCGTTCTTCAGCCAGGTGGTCCGGTGTGACTGCCAGCGGGTGCGGAACCGCACCGTCATGCAATCCACACAGCGCCACCGCCTCCCATTCCAAGCCCTTGGCCGAGTGCAGCGTGCCCACCCGTACTCCGGAAGTTTCCGAAGCCTGCTCGGACCATTGCGGAACGAAAGGGATTCCAGCACCGCCCAGCATCTGCCCCATGGCCTGGGCTCCGGCACGAGTCCGGAACAGTACGGCCATCTGCTCCCAACTGACCTGATCGCGCGAGCGTTCTTTCAGCCACTGGGCGGTGGCTGCCAATTCTTCGGCCGCGTCGGCGTACCCGCACATCTCCACCTGCCTGCCGGGTTCGTGCACGGCCTGCAACTGGACCCCTGAGCGAGTCACGCGATTGGCGAGAGCGAGGATCTCGGGAGTCGACCGGTAGTTGCGGGTCAGACTGAGGCTGACGCACTTCGGATGACTGTCGGCGAATCTGTCCAGATACGCCGACCTCGACCCCGCGAAAGAATGGATGGTCTGGGCCGGGTCGCCCATGACGCAGACATCCGGGCGCGGGCCCACCCACAGTTCGACCAGCCGGGCCTGCACGGGCGAGACGTCCTGGAATTCGTCGAAAATGAAATGCCGGTAGGTCGAACGAACTTTCCGGACAACCTCCGGCTGCGTGGCCAGCAACGCGACCGTGCAGAGCAACAAGTCATCCAGGTCGATCACACACGCCGCCTGTTTGGCCTGTTCGTACGCCACCAGCGCGTCGGCGACGGTGTCGGCATCGGCATGCAGGACTCTGCGGTGCTCAGCCTTGGCCAGGTCGGCGTAGTCCTCGGGAAGGACATTGGTCTGTTTGGTCCACGAAATCTCGGTCGAGATCTCCCGTACTGTCGCCTGGGTGGCTTTGAGACCGACACGTTCACAGGCCTGGGCAACCAAAGGCTCACGCCGGTCCTCGACGCGTGGCAACGACGCGTTGTAAGCCTCCGGCCAGAAGTATTGGGCCTGGCGCAAAGCAGCCGAGTGAAAAGTCCGGGACTGCACCTGGTGAACGCCCATGCCTGCCAACTGCTGCTTCAGCCGGGTGGCTGCGGTTGTTGTGAAGGTGACGGCGAGCGTCGCGCGCGGATCGAGGGCTCCGACCGCGCACGCGTAGGCGATCCGATGAGTCAGTGTCGTGGTCTTGCCGGTCCCTGCCCCCGCGATGACGGACACAGGCACGCCGAGCGTCTGCGCAACCTCACGTTGTTCGGGGTCCAACCGGTCAAGAATCTCATTGATCTGCACAGTATCTACTGTGCCATGGCTGTCAGACATTGCGTGACTGAGGGTGTGACGACGGCTGATCTGGGGACAACTGGGAAAATGTCCGAGGCATGGCCTAACGTGTCTTTTGTGATCCGCTACACCGCATCTCGAGTCGAAACTCTGGCCGACCGCCTCAGCCAGGAATTGAGCGCGCCGGTGGCGGATCCGTTCGCGGAAGACCTGGTCCTGACCCGTTCCGGCGGCATTCAGCGGTGGCTGGCCCAACATCTTGGCGGCCTGCTGGGGGCTGGTGGCCAGCGCGATGGCGTCTGTGCCCGGGTGCGTTTCGTGACCTTGCCACAGTTCACCACCAGCGTGCGCACTACGGGATACGACTGGTCGCCTGGCTGCCTCGTGGTCCCGGTGATGGCAGCCCTGGACGAGGTTGTCGATCTCGACGATTTCGCTCAAGTACGGTCCCATCTGGCCGATCCCATGACTCGCCCGTCACGCCGGATGAATGTCGTCAACCAGGCCGCCAGCCGTTTTTCGGCTTATGCACGCTGGAACCAGCCCATGCTCGCCCGTTGGGGCGCGCAAGAACTCGTGTCGCCCGACGGGAACCAACTGCCACCTGACCAAATCTGGCAAGCGATCTTGTGGAACCGGGTCTGCGAACGGCTCGGGACCACCTCCTGGCTCGATGCCGAATCGGACTGCCGGGCCGCTGCTGAGGCGGGCAAGCGGTTCAGCCGGATTGCGTTGTTCTGCCCCGACCGGATCACGCCGGCGGAAGCGGATTTCCTGGCGGCGCTGGACGAGGCCAATCCGATTACGGTCTTCAGCCTGCGCCACGTACGCAGTGAGGCTGGGCCTTGGAGCATGCTGAAATACCATGTCCCGGCTGCGGCGCACCGGACGAGCGAATCTTCGAACCCCACATCTTGCGACGTACGTCCAGTACGTGTACAAGATGCGGGGTCCGAATCTTCACCCGCCCAGCACG
>WRFP01000152.1 GCA_009778725.1 Propionibacteriaceae bacterium | reverse complement strand
CACCAGTCTCGGCGTAGCGCCATCCAACAGAGCCTGTGGCGCGATCTCGCGCATCTGCTGAGCAGCCTGGTCATCAACGAACACGTAGGACGCTGCTGCGTGAAGCCCCGTCATCGTCTTCCCGCAAGCACGAGTTCCCTCGATCAAGACTGCTCCTGCTGCTCTAAGCCCGTCATGCACAACGGGGTCGATCAGGCGCGGTCGATAGTCCTGGCCGAGCACTGTTGCCGTATCCACACTCACAACGGTATCACTCTAAGTCGAGATTTGCAGCCATCATAAGACGAGATTTGCAGATGATCTAAGACAAGAATTGCAGATTATCTAGGACGAGAATTGCAGATATCCGGGAGTGAGAGTTGCAGAATTGGTGACCCTACTATTCGTAAAAAACAATAGAGAATGTCCGTTCGAACTGAGTTGGTTGATCAGTAATGTCGTAACCCCTGTCTAGACTGCCGATATCTTATTCAGAAAGGAAAATACATGTCGCTTTTCACCAACGAATTCCTCATCCAAGTCGCAGCAGGCCTTCTCGTCGCTATTCTGACGGGGCTCATCTCGCCACACTGGGCCAAGCGCCCAGATCGCCACGCTTCAGGCTCACCCCCGGTCAGTAGTGCACTACCTGGCACAGATGGGATCAACGTGTCTTCATCTGGAGAAAACACCACTATCAGGATTCGCCAGGACGACCACAGTACTCGCAAGATAAAGAACACCACCAAGACTGTCACCAACTACCCGGCGCCGCCCAACTCCCATTCATCCGACGATATTGCCACGGTGATCCTTGCTGTCCTCGGAGCCTTCCTAGTCAGTGCGATCTTCCTGATTTGGTGGCCCATTGTGCGAGCCTTTCTTATAGGTGCCGTCCTGGGAGTCGTCATCATGCTCGTGGTCGCTATTGTGCGAACTACCCGGGCGCCAGAGAAGCTCCTCAAGCACGCCATTCCGGCTGGTCTTCTCAGTGCTCTCGGCTGTGGGACAGCTGTAATCACTGCCATACAACTGAGCAAGACGTCACGCGGTGGGGTCAGCCTGAGCAGCGTCCTGGCGTTGGCTGGTCCAGTATCCGACGAACAACGAACGGCCGGGCTCACAGGCTATGTGAGCTATTTCACTAGGAATATTTTGCCGACAGTGGGTGGGCATTTGTCCTTCGTGACTTTTCAAGCCACTGCAGTCACATTCGCTGCCCTCGTACTGTGGATCTGCCGTGGATGGATTCTTGATTGGCACAGTTTCCTTCAGTACTCTGGTCAGGCTTCTCAGCCTAAGCGAACGGTGCAGAGGGCGAAAGCATTCAAGAAACCACTGAGAGGTAATGTCGCCGCTGTTCTCATCGGTATTGCGATGTCTATAGCTATGTACGCTCTTGCCTATACCGACTGGCCACAGTCCATATCTATTCAGCTGCATTGAAGTAATGTGATGCGAGTCTTGAGTCTGAGCACGTTGCGACCACAGGGCTTACCATGTCTTTGACAGCGTGGTTCTGGGGGAGTCTGAAGTCATACCCAGTGAAATCGTCTGTGAGACCGTAGCCTGTCCAGTCGGGTCGGTTGGAATGAAAGCCGTTCCGTCGACTATGAAAAAGGTCTGGGTGATACTCTGGCCAGCCGCAACTTCCCATGTGGGAGTGTGGCTCATGTTCCCCCATCCATACTTGTCACAAGCTAACACCGTGGTGAACTGAGTGCAGATGGCGAAGACTGATGATCCCGGAGAGAGACTCATAAAAGGTGGTGTCGAGAACTTGGGTAGCGTGAACCCGCCAGGTGTTGTGTTCGTCACGGTAACTTTTCCGAAAAAGACGGCAGACTTTTCGGCGGTGAAGTAGCCTAATCCTTGTCCGTACGCTCCGAAGATTACTCCGTTGGGATCAACCGGCAAAGTCCAAGAGCCTGTTCCACCCATCGACTGCCATTCCGTGGTAGCCCTTGATGTGTCGGCAGCTTTCACCCAGTCAGTTAATTGGACTGTGGTGGTGTAACTGTATCCGTCGTTAGTGTTGGTGGTTACGCTCAATGTGTGGGTCGCGGCTTTTGTAGAACTGGAGGGTTTCACATCGGCTGAACTCTCGGGAATGACGCTACCTGTCACTGATTGCGACGCCTGTGTGAGAGCCGAGACAGCTGAGACCACGATTCTCGTGCTACTAGTCAGTTCGAGGGTCTGCTGCTCGATCGTTGGGGTGTCGTCGGCCATGATCGGAACCACACATTCTGGAGTGGTCTGTGCCGCCGCAATAGCCTGGTTGAGGGCATCAATTAATGTTGGGTCCTTCATTGCGGCGGGATCTGTCGTGGCAACCGCGATCGCGTTGTTAATCGCATCTCTGAGCTGACTATTTGCCTTGTCACAGGCCTGGTTCGCGGCGAGGAATTCAACGACCGGGTCGGGAGGCGTTTGAGACTGTGTGTCGGACGGTGAAACACTGGGGCTAATCGCCACCTCGCTGTTACCGCAACCTGCCAGTGCTAATACTGCAACAATAACAGTGATCGCGACAGCCACAACTCGTAGATGTGAATTCCACATGGGGAAAGTCCTTTCTAGGAAGCAGTTTGATGCTCCCTCGTGACGCGTGTTTCGTACAGGGGAGGAGCGGGATCGGGTAGTCTCCCTACGCGAATACCGTCGAGCCAAAGACGTTGCTTATTACGCACTCTAATGGTCTGGTCTGCCACGGTCTTCAAGAGCTTCCATGTACTCAGAGTTAGTCGTTCCTTGGCCATTCTTCTTAATGTAGAAGTACTTGCGGCGGCGCGACGTATGAAAATGAACGAAATGCTACTTATAAGTATGTAGACGGAAGAATAGCATACTTGCAGTCTTGAGGTGTGACTGCGGGAGATCTCCAACGGGTGTTCGGGGCAAATTTGCGAGTGTTGCGTCGATTACGCGGTCTCAGCCAAGAGGACTTCGCTGAAGTCGTCGGTGTACATCGTACGTATATGGGTGGAGTGGAGCGGGGTGAAAGGAACCTGACGCTCAGGTCGATAGAATCGTTGTGCGCCCGAATTGGCGTCGATCCAATCGACATGTTGACACCAGACATCCAGGAAGGCTCGTGTGCTCCGGAGGACTCCTTCATTGCCCATGTCGGGCAGGCCACTGGCTCAAATGGTGCAAACAGACACGCAATATAGCTTTGTCAGTCAAGGCTTGAGCCACGCCTAGTTCTTCAGCATTGTTACGGTCAGATTAAACGCGAGTCAGTTGTCAGTGATGCGCACCCATCTCCGTTCCGATGAGTTGATTGAGAGCGATGTCGCGAGGCTGAATCTTCCTGTTGCCGGGTCCGTGTCGGCTGGGATGGCAGTCCTGATCGTCTTATGACCTCGTGAAACCGTCGATAATGCTCAAGCAATTGGCTCTCAATTCGATGAACGTGTGAGTGAGGTGTTTGCGAGGGTTGAAGACAGCGTTGAGGGGGTGGACGCCTGGGCCGAGGGCTCGGCTGTTGGACAACGGTCCATGACGACGGAACCGCATGTGAACGATGAGACCGGCAGGCCCTGAACGCTCAGGGTGGCGATTATCGCCACTGCAATAGTTGCTCCCCACACCTGACGTAGGTGTCAGCTACGAGATTCTCCCGAGATCAGTCGTCGGTTCCTCCAGCGATGAGGGTGATGGGGTTCTGGGCTGCGAAATAGTGCCAGCCGCCGGCGACCTGGCCGTCGGCGATGTTGAGCTGGGTGATCTGGGGGGTCAGGCCAGCCTTCTTCATGGCTTCGATGGCGGCGACGGTGTTTTCGATGGCGAGGGTGGCGATGACCATTCGTACTGCTGGATTGCGGGCCACGAGTGTTTCCACGATAGTTCTCATGGAGCCCGAGGTTCCCCCCACGAACGCGACGTCGGGGGTGGGCCAGTCGGCCAGATCGTCCGGAGCTTTGCCCTGCAGCGCAGTCACGTTTCCGAGATGGAAAGTACGGCAGTTCTGCTCGGTCAGCAAGACGGCTGCCAGGTCCTTGTCGAGGCCGTAGACATGCCCGGCGTGGGCGGCCAGGGCCAGTTCGACTGTCGCCGAACCCGTGCCACAACCAATGTCGTAGCACACGTCAGTGGGGCGAACAGCGAGGCGGGCCATGCTGACGGCGCGTACAGTGGCATGTGTCATCGGAACCTCACCGCGTATGAAACGGTCGTCGGGCAGCCCGCTGACGACACGGTCGTCGAATTCGCGGTTCTCGATCAGCACGGTGGTCAGCGGCGACCAGTCGCGTTCCATGAGCCCGGCAACAGTGTCGTGGATGATCGATTCGTCCTCCAGACCCAGATTCTGTCCAGCCCAGACTCGCAGACCGCCGTAGCCCGCGTCGCCCAGACTAGTCGCTAATGTGTGTACGTTTCCGCTTGTCAGAGCGATCGTGAATCGGTGTCGCCGGACCGGGGCGACCAGGTCGACAGTCGAGGTGTGGCAACTGACCAGACAGGCATCCTGCCACGGCACCCCGACGCGGGTCGCGAGCATGGCGACGGCTGAGACTCCCGGGATCAGTCGCACGTCGGCGTCGGCGTGATTCTTGCGCAATCGGGAAGCAATCATGGTTGCCCCCGCCTGAAATCCCACGTCACCAGACATGAGGACGGCGATCCGCGCCGCCTGGCTTTTTCCAATCGCGTCGACAACCTCGTCGGGACGAGATGCCGCCAGCCGGGGTTGCCCCTTGGCAGCAAACGTTCCGATGAGGCGTGCCGGACCGATGAGCAGGTCAGACGCCGCGATGATCCGTTGCCCTTCCAGGGTGAGGTTGTCCCGGCTGAGCCCCGTACTGACAATGTCGATTCTCATGGCCGAACCTCCACGAGCAATCCATGTGTTGTGTCAGTACGCCCGTTGTTGGTCGCACCAATGTCGTGTACAACAGAAGAATGGTTGACTGAACGAACGAATGCCAGGAGTGGATCCCCCCGGCCGATGAAGTCTTTCATGATGGCTCCGGAACTCGCAGACGTGCCGCTGGCTCTCAGCGTCACAAACCGGCAAGTATTCCGACTGATCGTCCGGGAATCCCCACGGCCCCACCGAGTCGCGCCTTCTCAGGGCAGGATTATGAGTAAATCTCGCCACCTGATGGCCCCAATGGCGTATGCGACTCGTTGTCAACGAATCACGGCAACGGCCTTGTGCGGGATTCACACCCGCTTCCATGACCGGTTCATCCCGATCCTAGCAT
>WRFP01000151.1 GCA_009778725.1 Propionibacteriaceae bacterium | reverse complement strand
GCCCTTATGTATGAACCGCTCGGCCAGTGCCAAGCCGATGCCATTGGAGCCGCCCGTGATCAGGACGGTGTTGTTCTCTAGCTTCATTTCTGTTTCCTGCGATTAGTGTTCCCTTGATGTGGGCAGCGTGGATTCTGGAGTGGTTGACATAGGTGAAGTCATCGATGCCGCGTCGCACCCGCAGGTAATGCCCGCTGGTTTCAACAGGGTACCCCAGACGGAACGAGTAGGCCAGCTTGAGGCCTTCATCCCACTGAAGCGGTTTACCGTTTCGGCAAAACACCACCTCGTCGACCCAGCTCTTGCAGCCGGCATGGTTGGCGTCGGCGCACAAGGACTGCTGTTAGGCGAGGGGACACACCCTCGCCTAGTGCGGAACTCGGCTCGAGGCGGTCTTCGAATCACTCGCCGTTCGGTCAGTGCGCACGGGGGTGCGGACAATAACCAGGAGAAGCTGGGCCCCAATCCCGCTAAGACTCCACCGTACTGGTTGTGTTCTTGGTACAACCGTTGCTACATATGCAGGGGATGACTGGTAGCATTTTCAACGGATAGGACAAGTGTGGGAGCGCGATGGTCGATTCATCAGTTTTGGTGAGACGGGAAAGGCCCGAATGAGCGACAGTACGCATACCCCGCCCGTTCTCTCCGGCTTGAGTTATATCTGCAAAATTGGTGAGGGTGGGTACGCAGATGTCTACCTTTATCATCAGGACAGTCCAGATCGCCAGGTGGCGGTCAAGGTCATGCGTGGAGTCAACCTGTCGAAGGCCGCCACGGAACAGTTCCAGGCTGAGGCCAACGCCATGGCTCGTCTGGAGCATCCCAATATCGTGCCAGTTCACTGGGCGGGGATGACCGACGACGGTCGTCCGTACATTGTCATGATGTATTACCCGAGGGAGAATTTGGATCTTCGCACCAGACATGAGCGATTGTCGGTTCCTGAGGTCTTGCGCATCGGCATCCAGATCGGCAGTGCGGTCGAAACCGCTCATCGCTTCGGCTTGCTTCACTGCGATATCAAACCAGCCAATATCCTCGTCGACAGGTACGGCAACCCGGGCTTGTCGGACTTTGGCATCGCAGCGAAGATGTCCGACTTGGATTCGCAGTGGGGAGTGTCGGTGCCGTGGGCGCCGCCGGAACTGCTCAACGGCAGGGCTTCGGCTTCGGCCCGCTCCGAGGTGTATTCACTGGGGGCGACATTGTGGCACCTGTTGATGGGGCATTACCCCTATAAGGCGCCTGAAGGTGGCGACACACCGGACGCTTTGATGGAACGCATCCTTCGCACGCCTGCACCCACCTTGACCCGAGCCGACGTGCCGGCGTCGCTCGAAGCCCTGATACGGATGTCCATGTCCCGTAACCCGGCGATACGACCGGCCACCATGCTCAATTTCGTCCATTCGCTGCAGGACATCGAACGAGAGTTGCACCTGCCGCGTACCACGATTGTGGTGGCGCAGCCCGACACAGCCTCGACCGGGGTTGACAATGCCGTACGCCCGGACAACTTCCGTACCCCCCAACCCGAGGCAACCGTCGCCCGATCCCCCAGTACGCCTCACGCGCTGCCGCAGAAAGACCGCACAACCACACCAGAGCCGCAAGCCGAGACTCCGGAGATATCGGTCTCCGCCGAGGCAACCATCTCCCGGCCTCCCAAGCCGCCTCAACTGCCGCCGCCGACAGACCAGACAAACCCACCCCAGGCCGAGACTCCTGCAGCATCGGTCGCCACTGAGGCAGAACGGCCCCGCCCGGCTTCCCACCGACCGCGTCTGCTGGTGATCCTGATCGGCGTACTGGTTCTGGCTGTAATCGTTGGCGGCGGCGTATGGCTGCTCACCACCCGACACCATCCGACCCCGACCCCGTCGGTCCCCACGGCAGCGTTGCCAGACCCGTCGGCGATCCTGTCCGCGTCGCCTGGTACCGTGCTTGCGGTCGGGGACGACCAAGAGGGATTGCGTGGCCTGGGTAGCGATGGTAGTAGTGTCGATCAATTCACCATCACCGTTGTACCCGGATTGACCGATGTGACATCCGTGGCCGCCTACAATGCTGCCTACGCCATCAGATCCGACGGTAGTCTGTGGTCCTGGGGAAACAACGACACCAACCAGTTGGGACGGTCCGGTGATCCGTCGACTCCGGCTCCGGTTGATCTGGACAATGTCAAGGCCGTGGCGGCGGGGCAATATAACGCTTATGCCTTAACCCAAGACGGTCAGGTGTGGGGTTGGGGCCAGGACATTGTCAGCAATGGAGCCACTGTGAGTTCGCCCACTCCGGTTCAGACTGGGCTGCCATCGATGAGCCAGATGGTCGGCGGCTATCTGGCAACCTACGCTCTGACCACCGACGGCAACGTGTGGGGCTGGGGCGACGATGGCGTGGCCGTACCGACTCCCCAGGCGATTCCCGGTTTTTCCAACATCACCCAGATCGCCTCGGATGGGTGGGGCGCCGTACTGGGCCTGCGTGACGATGATACGGTTTGGCTGGCCGAAGACGAAGGCGACGGTAGTCCGGCACAGGCAAATCAGGTTGATGGCCTGACCAATACCACCCAGCTAGCCATGGCGTACGGCTATTACGCGCTGGAAGGCGACGGTACGGTGTGGTGCTGGGGATCGCCCGACGACCTAGCGTGGGGAGCCTGCGGAACCGAGAAACCGACCACCGACATGGCTGACCCCTTCCCGTTGTCAGGCTTGACCGGTGTTCACCGAATCGCCGCCAGCAGTGGAATGGCCTTCGCCTGGACCGACGCCGGCATGATGGCCTGGGGCACAGGATGGATCTCGGATCTCATCCACCCGGACGTCATCCTGTCACAACCCACGCTCCTGCCCGATCTGCAGAGCATTTCTCAAGTGTTCGAACAAGAGGATACTGTCACCTTCTTTGTTGTTGGGTCGGGCTGATAGCAGATCACCATCGTGCTCTAGACGGGCAGCAGCAACAACACTCAGGATGACATGAGGCTTGAAGAGATCGACCGTGATCACCGACATGTCGACAATCGGATGGCGCTCGCCACGGAACCAGCATCCATCTCTGTGGAACTGGTGGTAACCATAGTGGTTTCAGTAATTCGTCACCTTTGCTGCCAAAACTGGGACGGGGCCTCCTTTCGACCTACAAGCACGTCGTCGTAAAGGCCTGACTTGCTTAGCACCTAAATGCAGCAACTGTTGCTCAATCTTGCCTCCTTGAGGACGGGTATTTTCCAAAGAGCGCGACACTGGCGGCCGGAATTGCTAGCGAGATCGCTGGAATCACGTACAGATCCTTGGATTGGTAGTTGGACAGTTGGAGTTGAGCTAGAACGTGGTCAGTTCGTGGCACTGGGAGTCGCACTGATGCGTTTATGCACCCCTGTCGTTGACTTTGTCCCGTAGCGCCTAGGACAATGATGAACAACACAGTGTCCGATGCCAGCGATCGGTGCATTCGGGTTCAACTAGACTGCTGACATGAACCTTGAGGATGCCGCTCGCGCAGCATACTGTACTGAACTGCAAGTGAAAGCTCAAGAAGCAGAACAGAATGCTCGGCGAGACCTGTTGAAATCGCAGCCCTTGAAGTTAGAAGCATTCCAGGAGCTTTCGGACCTGCTTACTCGTTATTCAGTGTCTGGCACAGACGTATTCAGGATTACGAATGAGAGGTGGAAATCCAGTAGCTGGTACGGTGGTGACCCTTGCCGTCACACCTACTTCTCTCTCGTTGGGCAAGGTTGGATATTCTCGTTTTGGGAATATGATCACACATCCGAGCAGACCAGTAGGATGAATCTCGCATTTGGCATTGGGGGATTGATGTGGGGGTACGTGCACGAATATGACGAAAGACGGACGTATCATGGACTTCCCCGAGGTGGTGGTTGGGCCTTCACGGATCCATGGACAGAAGAGGACCGGTCTTGGGCGACAAGATACCAAACTTACGTCGTTGAGTTAGGAAAGGAAGCCCTTGCGGGCAGATGGCAATCCGGTCATGCAAATCTAGTCCAACTTCCATAGAGATTATCAACACTAGTTGATTGTGTCGGCGTCTCGGCCTGAAGTGTTTCTGCTGGTTACTAATATATGCATTAGTAATTTGACTGTCGGGTTTGACCATTGTTGCGGCGTTCCGAATGTACGCGACATCAGGATGGGCGAACAAGTCGCGGACGATGTGTGGCAGTTGCCTCAATCGTTCGAGAGCGGAGACGTGAACCGGTCCTCAATGTACCGACTGAGGTTCTCTGCTGTGGACGTAAGAAGCTACCACCGTTAATCAGATGATTCGCACCGTTGTTCATGTGCCAGGGTTAATCTCCCAGCTTCCGGTATTTCGCCGGGTCGATGACCTGCGCGGCCTCGTTTTTGTTGCGGAGCGGCTCGGCGTCGCCCACCTGAAGAATCGCGGTCAACTCAGTTGTGGTAACTCCGGCGTGTGAGCACGCCGACTCGACCAGTGCCATGGCTTCTCGCCACTTTCCGTGAACATCGCCCAACGCTGCTATCAACATGCGAACGACACTACCGGCGAGGTACGGCAAGATGGGTGTGAGTCAGCATTGCGGGAGTTCAGTCTTCGTCGGGGCGATGCGACCGGACCGACCCCAGGAGAGGTGGTTCCAGCAGAAACAGGCAGAGGGCCGAACCCGTTGAGGAGTCAGGAGTTGGTGACTGTTATCTCACGCTGCCGATGTCCTCCGGAGACATAGTCCCAAGCAGTGAATTCGTTGGCGACTTCATTTTTCGAATATTTCGATTATACTGAACTTGAGAGGAGTCACTATGCCAACCACTCAAACCATCCGTCGCGACAAGACGTATGTGCCCAGCCCAGACGAGATCGCCCAGGCGAAGCGACTGTTCGACCAGTTGGAAGACGATCTGGCTGAAACAGGAATGACCCTGCTGACCTCTGCCTCGGGGCAGATTATGGAACTGCCGCCCACCATGTTCGACGTGCTCCGCTTCGTTGGCGCAAACCTAGCTGCCGGCAACGGCGTCACAATCGTGCCCCGGGCCACCAAGCTGACTACGCAGGAGGCTGCCGACTTCCTAGGAATCTCTCGGCCAACCCTGGTCAAGTTGCTCGAATCCGGGGTGATGCCGTTTGACAAGGTTGGGCGACATCGCCGCGTCACTCTCGACAATCTGCTTGACTACCAGGAAAGGGAGCAAGCCCGCCGTCGCACCGTACTGGCGAAAGCTGCCCGCAACAATCAAGAATCGGGCATGCTG
>WRFP01000150.1 GCA_009778725.1 Propionibacteriaceae bacterium | reverse complement strand
GATGAACAACTGCCGCTGGATTATCATGCCGACGAGCGCTGACAGTAGAGTTGGGGTGTGCCACTTCGCTGCGTAGTCCTGATCTCGGGAACCGGCACACTCCTCCAAGCCCTGATGGATGCGATCGCGCGTGGAGACGTGCGGGCCAGCATCGTTGCCGTGGGCGCCGACCGCCAAGCCGAGGGGCTGGCCCGGGCTGAGGCGGCGGGGATTCCCACCTTCGTCCATCGGTTGGTCGCCGGACAGGACCGTACGCACTGGGACCAGGAGTTGACCGGCAAGGTCGCTGCGTTTGCTCCGGACCTGGTCATTTCCGCCGGGTTCATGAAGCTGGTCGGCTCGGCGTTCCTGGGGGAGTTCGCGGGCCGCCTGATCAACACCCATCCTGCGTTGTTGCCCAGTTTTCCGGGCCCCCACGCCGTTCGCGACGCCCTGGCCGCCGGAGTCAAGGTGACAGGGTGTACGGTTTTCGCCGTCGATGAGGGGGTCGACACGGGTCCGATCATCGCCCAGGAGGCAGTACGGGTGCTCCCAGGCGACGACGAAGAATCCTTGCATGAGCGCATCAAGCAGACGGAAAGACGGCTTCTGGTCGAGGTCGTGAAGGGTTGGGAGGAAACTCATGGATGATCGGATTGCTATCCGCAGGGCGCTGGTGAGCGTCTACGACAAGACAGGTTTGGTTGAGCTTGGTCAGATCCTGTCCAGTCACGGTGTTGACATCGTCTCCACCGGATCGACGGCGGCCTTGCTCGCCCAAGCTGGTGTTCCGGTGACACCGGTCGAGGAGGTGACCGGTTTTCCCGAGTGCCTGGACGGACGGGTGAAGACCCTCCATCCGCGCATCCATGCCGGGATCCTGGCCGACCGGCGACTCCCCTCACACGTGGCCCAACTGACGGACATGGACATTGCACCCTTCGACCTGGTGGTGAGCAACCTGTACCCGTTCACGGACACGGTGGCTTCCGGGGCGGACGTGGACGTCTGCGTGGAGCAGATCGATATCGGCGGGCCGAGCATGGTCCGGGCCGCGGCCAAGAACCATCCCAGTGTGGCGGTCGTCACGTCGCCCACCCAGTACGCCTGGTTGATCGAGGCCGTCAACGCCGGTGGCTTCACCCTGGCCGAACGCCAGCAACTCGCCGCACAAGCGTTCATCCACACGGCGGCTTACGACGTGGCGGTGGCGACCTGGATGACCGAGGTCTTCTCCGGTCAGCAGTCAGGCGAGGGTGAGCCGAGGCCGGCAGCATTGCCCGGGTGGATCGGCCAGACCTACACCTTGTCCCATTCGTTGAGGTACGGCGAGAATTCTCACCAGGCCGCGGCGCTCTATGTGGCCGGAACCGTCCAGGGCCAGGGGAGCCTGTCAGCGGCAGATCATGGTATCGAGAACTCCGTTCCAGGTGAGGCGGCGACCTCCACTGCTGCCCTGGGATCCGGGCTCGCCGGGGCTGTCCAATGGGGCGGAAAAGAGATGAGTTATAACAATTACACTGACACTGAAGCCGCCTACCGGGCTTGTCACGATTTCGCCGGGCCGACCGTGGCTATCATCAAGCACGCCAACCCCTGCGGGATCGCGATCGGCTCGACCATCGCCGAGGCTCACCGCAAGGCCCATGCCTGTGACTCACTGTCCGCGTACGGCGGTGTTGTGGCGGCGAACCGCGAGGTCAGCAAGGAGATGGCCCTCGGCTTGAAGGGCATCTTCACTGAGGTGATCATTGCTCCTTCCTACGAGCCGGAAGCTTTGGCCGTACTGCAGAAAAAGAAGAATCTGCGCATCCTCCAAGCTGGTGGCTACGTCGCGCCCGTGCGGGAGACGAAGGCCATCTCCGGCGGGTTGCTGGTCCAGGAGCCGGACCGCGTGGACGCGCCCGGGGACGATCCTGCGAACTGGGAACTGAAGGCCGGGCCAGGCGTGGACGAGACGGCCCTGAGGGATTTGGCCTTCGCCTGGAGGGCAGTACGGGCGGTGAAGTCCAATGCCATCCTGCTGGCGCACGATGAGGCGTCGGTGGGTGTCGGCATGGGCCAGGTGAACCGCGTGGACTCCTGCCGGCTCGCTGTCGAGCGCGCCGGCGACCGCGCAACTGGGTCGGTTGCCGCGTCGGACGCCTTCTTCCCGTTTGCGGACGGGCCGCAGATTTTGTTCGACGCCGGTGTGATCGCAATCGTCGAACCGGGCGGATCGATCCACGACGAGGACACTATCACCGCTTGCCAGCAGGCTGGTGTGTCGCTCTACTTCACCGGGACCCGGCACTTCTTCCACTAGTGGTCGCATAGCTGTCAGAGCCTCTGGAAGCGCTCACCTAAAACCTGCATTCGGCGCTGACACTACCACGTTGTGAGACTGATTCAGCCTTGTAAGGGATGATGACGAGTTGCCGTATAGGCTAATTGCTGTGATACAACCAGGTGTACCTGTGCTGATGGGGTCGGCCTACGATGCTGAATGTGGGATGTGGGAGCGCATAGAAGTAGATATGCGCTTGATGCACGAGGCCGGGTTCTCCGTCATGCGAGTGACAGAACCGGCGTGGTTGCGGTGGGAACTCGAGGATGGGCAATTCACCTTGGACTGGCTCCAGCCGGTCTTGGATGCGGCTCTGGCGCAGGGGATGGGGACAGTGCTGAGCTTGCCAACCCCGGAACCTCCGCCGTGGCTGGCCCGCAAACACCCTGAAATAGCAGCCCGGCGTCAGCACGGCGAGTCATGGGGAAGAGTGTCCCAACCCGTGACCGATGTGACCAACCAGGGGTTCCGTTTCCATGCCGAGCGGATGATCCGGCAGGTCGTGGGGCGCTACCGCGACCATCGCGGAGTCATCGGCTTCCAGGTCGACAACCTGTCCGGCGCCGAGATCTTCCGCAGTCCGGGGATCTTCGAGGCCTTCGTCGAGAGCCTGCGTCAGACGTACACCGACGTGGACTCGATCAACAAGGAATGGGGGTTGGTCTCCTGGGGGCGCCCGTTATCCACCTGGAACGACCTGTGGGCTCCAGACACCAACACCGTGCCGCAATACGACATGGCATGGAAACGCTTCCAATCAGGAGTGATCAGCGACTTCGTCTCCTGGCAGTCCAAAATCATCCGCGAGACGGCTCGCCCGGATCAGTTCATCACCACCTGTGTGCAGTACGCCGATGCGGCGGGCGACGATCCGGGCGTGGCCCGGCAGGTGGACATCACCTCGGGCACCGTCATGTTCGACATCCGCGACGGGTTGTTCTTCCCAGAATCCGGAACTCCTCGTTCCGAGGGGGTACACGCTGGTCCCTGGGGAATGACGCTGGCCGCCGACCGGGCGTACTCGTCGCGCCAAGAGCCCTTCCTCCTGACGCAGACCGCCAGCCCGACCGCTGACCCGATCATGAACGCGCCGTGTTTCGACGGGCAGTGGCGCCAGCTGGCCTGGGCCATGATTTCTCGCGGCGCCCGCATGGTGGAGTTCCGCAATTGGCACGCTCTGACCTGGGACCCGGAATCCTACTGGACCTCAGTTCTGCCGCATGACAAGCTTCCCGGCCGGGTCTTCGAGCAATTGTCCGTGGTGGGCGAGGAATTGCGATCGCTGGGATCGGCGGTGTCCGGGCTGATTCCCGACGCCCAGATCGGCCTGTTGTGGTCGAACCCGTCTTCGTGGGCCCTGGATTTCCAGTCGGGCCCCCGCCGTACTGGTGAAGAATCCTTGTCGAGAGAAGGGGTGTACGACCAGATCGTTGGTTCGTTCTACCGCGGGGCCTTCGAGATGGGTGTGTCGGTGCGCATCCTGCATGACCGCCAAATCTGCGAGGGTGGGGCCGATCTGGTCGCGCCCACCGAGACCGTCAAGACACTGCCTGTCCTGGTCGTGGCGGGTTTGTACGTTGCCGACGACCATCTGATCGATTGGCTCCGGCGCTACGTCGAGGCAGGGGGCCATCTGGTCGTGGGCCCGCGCAGTGCGGTCACCGATCCGCAGGTCCGCGTCCGGAGCAAGGCCAAGCCCGCCGGTCTGACCGATCTGCTGTGCGCCAGCTACCAGGAGATGGCCAGCCTTGAGGCTCCCGTCACGGTTGAATCCTGCGCACCCGGATTCCCGGTTCTGCCCGGCGCGCAGGGCACGGTCTGGTTGGAGGGTTTGTACGCCGAGCCCGAAGCCCAGGTGCTGGCCACGTACATTCACCCGCACTTCGGCCGCTACGCCACCGTGGTCACCCACCGGGTCGGCCACGGGCGGGCCACAGTCATCGGCACTGTGCCCGATCCCAACTTGGCCCGGGCTTTGGTGCAGTGGCTCGTCCCGCCCACCGACCCCTGGCGGTCACTGGTCAGCGGTCCGGTCACCATCACCTCAGCCACCCTCGGCGATGGCCGCAAACTGCGTGTGGTCTACAACTGGTCCTGGATTCCCGTCGTGATCCAGTTGCCCCAGCCGGCCCGTGACGTGACCCTCCCCGACAGCCTCCTGCCATCCGGCTACGAGGTGGCCCTCAACCCCTGGGATGTGCGCGCCTTCGTTCAGTGAGCGTGCCGTTGGCCGACGTCACGACTGGTAGACAACCCGAGCCCCGGTGGCCACTGAGGCGCCCATGATGCCGAAGCTGGTCACGTCCTCGAAGCCGAGTGAGGTCATCTGGGCGCGGGCCCTTCCGGCCCGGCCCCCGGCGTTGCAGTACACGACGTACTCCTGATCGGTGGGAAAAGACCGGACCCGAGTGACGAAATCGGGGCTGTTGAAGCTGATGTTGATCGCCCCTTCAATGTGCCTGGCGGCGTACTCGTCAGGTGTGCGCACGTCGATGATGAGCCTGCTCATGGGTTCCATTGTGTCACGTGGGGTTGGGTCGTACTGCCGCTCTATCAGGCGGTGCCGAAGCGGCGGTCTCGGTCGGCGTAGATGTCGATGGCGTGCCACAGGTCGCGGCGGTCGAAGTCGGGCCAGAGGCGGTCGAGGAAGACCATTTCGCTGTAGGCGGACTGCCAGATCAGGAAGTTGGAGGTACGTTGTTCGCCCGAGGAGCGGATGAACAGGTCGACGTCGGGGATGTCGGGGCAGTAGAGGAACTTTTCGAGGCGGGACTCGGTCAGACGGTCGGGGTCGAGCCGGCCGGCCAGGGCTTCGCGGGCGATGGCTCGGGCGGCGTCGGTGATCTCGGCCCGTCCGCCGTAGTTGACGCAGAACTGGAGGGTCAGAGTTGTGTTGTCCTCGGTGATCTCTTCGGCTTGTTGCAGTTCGCGGATGACAGACGCCCAGAGTTTAGGAGTACGCCCTGCCCAGCGAATCCGTACACCCAAGGCGTCGAGGTCTTCGCGGCGGCGGTGGATCGTGTCGCGGTTGAAGCCCATCAGCCAGTGTACTTCGGAAGGAGAGCGCTTCCAGTTC
>WRFP01000149.1 GCA_009778725.1 Propionibacteriaceae bacterium | reverse complement strand
CCCGACGGGACCGAGGATCTGTGGAATCCTGAGTACATCGAACTGGTCATGCTGGCGTGAAGGGGCATGGATGAAGAAACTGATCGCGGCGCTGGCGGGGATCGTGCTGGTCGCCGGTTTGACCGGATGCTCGCACAATTCCGGGCCGAACCCGACCGAGCCTCCCGAGGTTCCGACCCATCAGATCGCCGGATCGGTCCTGCCCCAAAAGGTGGCTGGGTACACGGCTCTCGGACCGGCGCCGACCGCAGACCAGACCAGTGTCACCTATGCCAGCGACGCCCAGCCCCTCGACTTGGCCGTGGTCTCGTTCGACACGACCGGTCAGTACGGCCAGGTGACGCTGACCGGACAGCAGTGGTACGGGGTCAGCCGCTGCGGGACGCTGTGGAAGGGCGACGCCAAGGCCACTCCCCAGCAGCGCCAGGTGGCCTGTGTCACGGTCTTGACCGATGGGGTCATGACGACAGTCTCCGGCGGCCAACAATCCCCCCAGGACATGGCTGTGCTGGCCAATGCCATCAACGACCAATTGTCGTAAGTAGTGGGCCAGGCCCTGCTGGAATGCAGGGGTGGGCCTGAGCAGTACACTATGACCCGGAGATGCCGATGTGGAAAACTGGCAGATTACTGGATAGGTGAGGTGGATGAGTACGGTCATTGAAGTGTCGGATGTGACCTTGAGGCGTGGACGTGCTTTCCTGCTCGACCATGTCTCGTGGACGGTGTACGAGCCCGACCGGTGGGTGATCATCGGTCCTAATGGCGCCGGAAAAACCACACTCATGCAAGTTGTTTCTGCGCGGATGTTCCCCACGTCGGGCCAGGTCCGCTTGTTGGGCGAAATGCTGGGAAGCGTCGATGTCTTCGAACTGCGCCCGCGTATCGGTGTCTCGTCGGCTGCCCTGCTGACCCAAATCCCGCCGGAGGAGAAGGTCCTGGATGTGGTCATGTCCGCGTCGTACGCCATCTTCGGGCGCTGGCGCGAGGAATACACCAACATCGACTTCATGCGGGCCGAAAAGTTGATGTCCCAGCTGCGGGTGGACAATCTGGCCGATCGTGTCTTCGGCACCTTGTCCGAGGGCGAACGCCAGCGCACGCAGATCGCCCGGGCCCTGATGACCGACCCCGAGTTGCTGATCTTGGATGAGCCCACCGCCGGCTTGGACCTGTCCGGCAGGGAACTGCTGCTGGCAACCTTGTCCGACCTGGCCTTGGACGACCTGTCACCCACCTCCATCATGGTGACCCATCACGTCGAGGAGATCCCCGTCGGCGTGACCCACGCTCTCTTCCTCAAGCAGGGCCGCGTCGTCGCCGCAGGCCCCATCGACGAGGTCATGAACGACGATGTGCTGACCCGTACCTTCGATCTCCCGCTGACCGTCAGATCCGTGGACGGCCGCTGGCGCGCCCAAGCCGCCCTCCCGCGCCGAGGCTGGGTGTACTGAGGCGGGAGTCACATCGCTGGATCGAATTCCTTCTTCGGGGTTTTGGGCCAGTCGGCTGGGTACCGGTGTGCGAGACCTTCATGGTCGGCGTAGAGGCGTTTACGCGAACGGTCGGAGAGCCGGTCCCCGAAGACCATGCCGGTCAGGTGGTCGGTCTCGTGTTGCAGGCAGCGGGCCAGCAGGCCCGTGCCGACGATCTCGATGGGATTGCCGTTGTGGTCCTGCCCCCGGCAGATGGCGAAGTCCGGACGGGCCAGCGGCGAGTAGGCACCTGGCAATGACAGGCAACCTTCCTCTTCGCTGACCAGGTGGCGGTTCTTGGTCTCCGGCAGAGTGACGGTGGGATTGATCATGACCCCCATGTGGATCTTGTCGTCGGCATCGGGGCAGTGGAAGACGAACAGTGAACGATCGTCGTCCACTTGAGTGGATGCGAGTCCCACACCGTCGGCCGCAACCATGGTGGTGAACATGTTCCGAATCAGATCATGCAGGGCGGAGTCGAAGACAGTCACAGGCTGTGTGGGGGCATGGAGGCTCGGTTCGCCCCAGCGCGAGATGCGCAGTACTTGCCCACCGGTCAACAGATCCGCCAGTTCAATCATCAGTGTCCTTTCCCTGCCCCGATCATACGTCATTTCGCACCCCCCCTGGGGTTGGGTCTCGCGTTGGGAGCCGAGAGGACCGATAGATCTAGGGAGGGCGTGGTGAGTTTGTGGGGCGCGGCGGATGGGGCATGCTAAGGATGTGTCGTCGTTATATGAACTGGTCAGTCGGTACGACGACTGTCTGGTGCCGCGGTATTCTCCGCGGACCCGGTTGGCCTATGTGACCGACCTGAAGCAGTTCGTGGAGTTCTTGGACGGTCGTGGTGTCGCGTCGATTGCCGAGGCTGGACTGAGTGATGTCCGGGCGTGGCTGGCGACAATGTCCGATGACGGCAAAGCCCGGGCCACCCTGCAGCGGCGCACCTCGGCTGTGAAAAGCTTCGTTTCCTGGGCCCACATCCAAGGACTGGCCCCCACCGATTTTGCCCGTGGACTGCGATCGATCACAGTGCCGAAGTCCTTGCCAGCCACCATTTCCTTCAAGGAGGCCCGCGAGGTGATGGATGCTCTGGCCAGTGTGGCAGCCGAGGAAGACACCCCGGTCGCCCATCGCGATCAGGCTATCGTGGAGGTTTTGTACGCCACAGGAGCGCGGGTGTCCGAACTGTGCGGACTCAACCTTGACGGTTTGGACTGGGCGCGTGGTCTGATCCGGGTACTCGGAAAGGGAGACAAGGAACGTTCCATTCCGATTGGCCAACCCGCCATGATCGCTGTCGACCGGTGGCTGGTCCGACGAGGGGAACTCGTGACTGAACGCAGTGGCCGGGCCGTCTTCATCGGCGAGCGCCTGGGGGCACGGATCGACCCGAGAGTCGTGCGCCGCATCGTCCATCACAGTCTCATGCTGTCGGACAGCGCGCCCAATCTGGGACCGCACGGCTTGCGCCACGCCATGGCCACTCATCTCTTGGAAGGCGGCGCCGACTTGCGCAGCGTCCAGGAGGTGCTCGGCCATTCATCCATCACGACCACCCAGATCTACACCCACGTGTCGTCGGAGCGGTTGCGAGCCGTCTTCGAACAAGCGCACCCGCGAGCCTGATCCCACAGCGACTGACATGGATTGAGACGACGATGCTCGCGTCAACCGGGCAGCAACAGTTGTGGGTCAGTGCTGACCCCGTCCACCCAGGTCTGGTAGTGGAGGTGACAGCCGGTGGATGTTCCGGTGGACCCAACCCAACCAACCAACTGTCCTTGTGACACCTGGGCTCCTGCCGGAACCGCGAAGCTCTGGGCGTGGTTGTAGGCCGTCTTCAGGTCATGACCGTTGACCGTGCCATGCTCGATCACCAGACGGTATCCATAGCCCCCGCTGTACCCGGACATGGTCACTGTGCCTGCGGCCGATGCGACGATCGGTGATCCGCACGCTGCCCCGATATCCAGACCGTCATGGAACTTCCAGACCTTGTCGATCGGGTGCAGGCGCATGCCGTACACATCGGTGACGACACCGGAGACAGGAGTGACCAGCCCAGCCGCGCTGACCCGGCCGTCTACTCCGTACCGGGCCATGTCGGCCGAGCGGGACCGGATCTGCTCCATGTCGTGGGAACTGAGGAGCCGGATCTTCGGGTGCTCGAGCAGACTGAGCGGATCGAGGTAGGTGTCGCCCCGCTTCAGACCCCAGTGCAGACAGGCGTCGCCCGGACAGGTGTGACCGGAGACCAGGGTTCCGATGGTCTGACCGGCCAGAACAAAGTCTCCGGGGCTCACACTGGCCTCGACCGGTTCATAGGTGGTGGTCAGATCGCCATGACTGAGGCTGATGACCGGCCTGCCCACCACCGTCCCGGCGAAGGAGACGACCCCATCCATGGCTGCGGCCACAGCCTGGCCTGGTTGCGACAGGATATCAACCCCCCGGTGGCCCGCCAACCAGGGTTGGTCTGGGGGGTCGAAACCCCGCACGACACTTCCGAGGATGGGGGCGACCGTACGCGGAGAATCGGCGTAGGCAGGGGAGAGACCACCCAAGGAGAGGCCTGCGCCGACCACGCACGAAAGGATGAGCATGAGCGTCTTCTTCACGACCAAGACCATGCCTGCCAGGCACGACTGAGTGTTAGTCGGGTTGAAACCTGTGGATAGAATAGGTCGGGTCAGCGTTCCCTGTGGATAAGTCCTTGGGGCTCGATCTGCTCGCCTTGACCTTGTGGCCTGGGCACAGGTAAAGTGAGACGCTGTTGCGCACTGGGGTTCCCGCATGGTTTCGTCCCAGCGCATGAAGTCATTACGTTCATTCGAAATGGAAGATGGTCTGTCCTGTGTCCACCTACAGTCCCAAGCCCGGGGAGATCACCCGGAATTGGCTCGTCATCGACGCCGAGAACGTCGTTCTGGGCCGCCTAGCCGTGACCGTCGCCAATCTGCTGCGTGGCAAGAACAAACCTCAATTCGCCCGGCACATCGACACCGGTGACTTTGTCGTGGTCGTCAACGCCGACAAGATCGCCCTGACCGGCAAGAAGAACGCCGACAAGATGGCCAGGCGCCACTCCGGCTATCCGGGCGGACTTCGGTCAGTCCCGTACGGCGAGTTGCTGGCGACCGATCCGCGCAAAGCCGTGGAGCGCGCCGTGTGGGGCATGCTGCCGAAGAACAAGCTGAGCCACCAGCTGATCGGCAAGCTCAAGGTCTATTCGGGCCCGAAGCATCCCCATGATGCGCAGAAGCCCCAGCCTTTCCAGATCACCCAAGTTTCACAGATCACCCACGTTTCCTAGGGAGAGGTTAGACAGTGTCTGAACTGCAAGTTGATGTCATCGAGGACGAACTGGACGAGTCGCCAGAATCCTTCATCGACGACGAGGATCGTGAGATCGCCTACCGCGCCGAAGAGACGAAGTCAGCGGAGAGATCCGGCCGCCCCGCCGTGGTCCAGAATTCTCGTGGTACAGGTCGTCGCAAGGAAGCCATCGCCCGCGTGCGCATCCTTCCGGGAACCGGACAGTGGAGCATCAATGGCCGTTCACTGGACGATTACTTCCCCAACAAGCTGCACCAACAGGAGATTTCTGAGCCTTTCGTGACCGCTGATGTCATGGGCTCGTACGACGTCATCGCCCGGATCACCGGTGGTGGGGTCTCCGGGCAGGCCGGCGCCTTGCGTCTGGGTATCGCCCGCGCGCTCAACGCCGCCGACGAAGAGGTGTCTCGTCCCGTGTTGAAGAAAGCCGGAATGCTGACCCGCGACGCTCGCGTCAAGGAACGCAAGAAGGCTGGTCTGAAGAAGGCCCGCAAAGCACCGCAGTACTCGAAGCGCTGATGTCTCGCCTGTTCGGCACCGATGGGGTACGGGGCCGGGCCAACGAGGAGTTGACCGCGGAACTGG
>WRFP01000148.1 GCA_009778725.1 Propionibacteriaceae bacterium | reverse complement strand
CCTTCAACCGGCATGAAGCAGATATCATTGTTCGATCCAGTACGTCTGGATGTGCTGGGCTGGTCTGGGCACGAGGAAGCTGGTCCGCGCGAACTCCCGTACTGTTTTGGCCAGACTCCGCTCCCCCGCGGCCCACAGGAAGCAATCGGCCGGGTCCAGGCCGGCGACAACACTTTCCAGGGTGGCCTGATCGAGCGAATCGATCCAGGACACCGACGTGTTGTCCCTGGTCGGCAGCGGGATCGACTCACGATCGGGATGCCCGTCCTGCAACAGTACGGTCACGGCCATCGCGGGATCGCAGGACTGGATCAGGCAGGCCGCCGCTGCGAATGCCGAGGCGTCAGCGATCAAGAGCCCTTGTGTGGTTTCGGGGATGCTCAGGTGGTACGGCGGTTCGCTCACGGACAAGGTCGTTCCGGGTGTGGCCGAGGCTGCCCAACGGCTCGCGGGGCCCTCAGGGGTGTGTAAGACGAACTCCAGCCAGCAGGACTCGGGAGTGGCTGAGCGCATCGTGTACGACCGCTGGACCAGTGAGGCCTGGTCCAGACTGGGCAGGTTGAGCATCAGGTACCCGGCTGGCTCTGGGGTGAAGATGTCGAACAAACCCTTGGGGTCGATGGTCACGCGACGGTACCAATCCGTCAAATCCTCGACTGCGACGACCTCGACCAGGTGGTCTCTCACACGCGGGCGCCGGAGCAGGGGCACCAGAACAGAATCGTTGGTTTGGGGGCGGTGGGTCAGATCCATTCCAGTATTGTCGCAGATCCACCACGGTCCGGCTGCTGCGCGGCAGGAATAGTCAGGTACTTGACAGATTAGAGAGCATCGGCGCATACTATTAGTCAGGTACCTGACTTACTCACCTCTTTATCTTGGAGAACACCATGAACGATGATACGAATGAGGATCGTACGCACGAGGATCCCGAAAACTTCGACCGTACTGACGACCTCACTGACAAGCGGGTGGTCGTTGCCACCCAACTGATGCGGCTGCAGGGCCTGATCGGGCGCTTCGAGCGTCGCGGGCCGGCGCGGCGTACCCCCTGGGACGACCCACGGCGCGGACAAGGCCGCGTGCTGTCCCTGCTCAAACTCACCCCCGAGATCAGCCAACGCGAATTGACGTACCTGCTGGACATGTCCAAGCAGTCCCTGGCCGAGTTGCTCGGCAAACTGGAGAAAGCCGGACTGATCCGGCGCGAGCCCTCGGCCGACGACAAGCGGGTCACCGTGATCACCCTGACCGAGGCGGGCCGGGCCACCGACCAACTCGGCGAGATCACTCCGACCCATGTCGACGAGGTCCTGGATGTCCTCAGCGACGACGAACTGGCACAACTGAGCGACTACCTGGCCCGCCTGATCGAACGCTTCGAACAGCTGGTCGGCGGCGACTCCTTCGGCGAGCGGCGCGCCATGATGGCCGAATTCATGCGCCGTCACGGCGATGACCCACGGTTGCGCGAGGGCTTCGGCCCCGGTTGGGGCGAACAAGACCCACGGACGATGGGCGGATTCCCCGGACCTCACGGCGGATTCGGCCCCCGAGGACGCGACGGCCATGACCCCCGCTCCCGCGAGGGCTGCGATCCTCGAGGACGCGGACGGTTCACCGGACCACGTGGCATGGGCCAAGATGGTGGCCTGGACGATGTGGATCCGCGCCTGCGCGACTGGAGATCTGACCCGGACCTGGACGGCCCGGATCCCCGCGACCATCGCGACCATCGCAAGGGTCCGAAATCCCGGCGCGGAGGACCGCGCGGCCGGTAGCCAGCTCCGGCAGTACGGGTTGGGGTACCACCCCGAGAAAAAATGTCCGAGGGCTTTGTTAGCTTGGGACACATGACAAAAACAGCAGTCAAAACCCAGAAAGCCGCGTACCGCTGCGCAGAATGCGGCTGGACCTCGACCCGCTGGGTCGGCCGGTGCGGTGAATGCCAGCAATGGGGAACGATCGAAGAAACCTCGTCGGCGCGAGTGCCACAGGTGGCTTCGGTCATTCCCCTGGCACGGGCGATTCCGATCACTCAGGTGGACCCGGCCGCCACCCAGCGGACCTCGACCGGGATCGGAGAACTGGACCGCGTCCTGGGCGGCGGACTGGTTCCCGGCTCCGTCGTCTTGCTCGCCGGAGAACCCGGAGTAGGCAAATCTACCTTGCTCCTGGAAGTGGCAGCGCGGTGGGCCCTCAAGACCGGCCCCACTCTCTACATCACAGGCGAGGAGTCGGCCGGGCAGGTGAGGATGAGGGCCATCCGCACCTCAGCCAACTCACCCGATCTCTACCTCGCCGCAGAGACCGACCTGTCCGTCGCCATCGGACACATCGACCAGGTGGAACCAAGCCTGGTGGTGGTCGATTCGGTCCAGACCATCGGCTCCCCCACCCTGGAGGGGTCGCCTGGCGGGGTGGCCCAGGTCAAGGAAGTGGCCAGCGCGTTGATTCGCGTGGCCAAACAGCAGGGGATCCCCGTCATCTTGGTGGGTCACGTGACCAAGGACGGAAGCGTTGCCGGTCCCAGAACCTTGGAACACCTGGTCGACGTGGTCCTCAGTTTCGAAGGCGATCGTCATTCCGGATTTCGCATGGTCAGAGCCACGAAAAACCGGTTCGGCCCCGCCGACGAGATCGGCTGCTTCGAACTGGGGGAACAGGGTATCGAGGAGGTCCTCGACCCTTCCGGAGTGTTCACCAGCACGCACGCCGAAGCAGTGTCGGGCACGGCCGTCACAGTCTGTCTGGAAGGGCGTCGCCCCATGGTGACCGAAGTGCAGGCGCTGGTGGTGCCGACCAGCCTGACGACACCCAGACGGGTGTGCAACGGTGTGGACTTCCCCCGCCTGGCCATGGTCTTGGCCGTCCTCCAGCGGCGGGCCCAGGTGCGGTGCCACACCCTGGATGTGTACGCCTCGACAGTCGGCGGAGCCAAGATTTCCGATCCCGGGGCGGACCTCGCCCTGGCCTGTGCCCTGGCGTCAGCGATCACGGATCGTCCCTTGCCAGACCACACAATCGCGATCGGTGAGATCGGGTTGGCAGGCGAAGTCCGCCGGGTTGCGGACGTGGAACGACGACTGGTTGAAGCATCGCGGCTGGGTGTCACCACGGCCCTTGTCCCCCAGGGTTATGATGCCGGCTCGTCGACCAGGTTGCCATCCCACATGCAGGTAGTCGAGGTGCCTACCTTGTCCTATGCCCTCACCGTCTTGGACCTGAAGCAGTCCCGGTCCAGAACCCACCAGGAGGAGGCATGATGATACGCCACAGGTCTTCAAGAGTCGGGGAACCAACTGACACCGGCCCGCCGCACGGTGTGACTCGGTCGGTGCAGATCGATGGCTGTGGTCATGGATCCTGACGGTGAGCCGGTGGACCCCGGTTCGGATCCAGGTTCAGATCCGAACCACTCCTCCCGGAGTGGTGAAGCTGGCCGACACCACGCCTGGATACCCGCTGGGAGAGTCGAAGGTGATCTTGACCCCGTCGAAATCATCGGGCAGGTCCTGCCCCAACCATTCGTTGACTCGTTCGCGGGAACCGGCGATTTGGATTTCATCCAAGCCGATGCTGGCCGGCAAAGCCGACGGCAATACCGACGGATCCGAGATCCAGCGGATGAAGAAGGGCAGCTGTGGATCGGCGATGAGACCCCTCACGCCGAGTTGCTCCCACTCCAGCAGACGTCCGTCGGGGAAATGGCGCACGCCGACCACGGCCTTTCGGTCGAGGCGTGCCTCGTAGTGGGACATGTCGTCCAAAGAGATGACCCAGCCGAGCCAGCCACCGCCGAGGGAACTGCGCGTACGCACGGCCTGCCCGTACGGCGCCTTCTCGGCGGCAGGGTGATCGAGGACCTCCACGATCTCGATATGACGACCAGCAAGAAGAGGTATCAAGCGGATACGTGTCCCAAACCCCGGATGGAGCCCCCCGTCCACCGACTTGACCCCGAGAAGGGTTTCCAAGCGTTCGGCTTCTGACTGAAGCCCCCCCGGACCCGCCGCAAAGATGAGATGATCTAGATGCATACCTCTATTCTGCCTGTCGCACAGGTCGCTGGGAAATCGGCCAAATTGACAGACCCAGCGAACACCGGTCAAGAAGAGATAGGCTTCGTATGACAGGTTGCTGCGAGCTGCCGTCTGACCCTGACGATGAAAGGTATCCTCCGGCCATGTATCGCGCGTTCTTTCTCACGCTGGCCCACTATCGGGTCATCAAGAAACTGGTCCTCATCTGCCCGGTGACCAGGAGGCTGGTCCAGCGTTTCGTCGCCGGATCCTCCTGGGATGACGCCCGTGGCGTCGTCGCCTCCCAGTTGGACAAGGGGCTGAAGGTCTCACTCAACTACTTGGGGAGCGACGTCCGCAACGCGGAGCAAGCGGCCCGTACGGCTCAGATGTACATCACGGTGCTCGACCAGATCCATGACGCGGGCTGGGGCAAGGATGTCGACATCTCGGTCTCCCTCAACACGCTGGGTCTGCTGCTGCACGACGGCGAGCAACTGGCCGTCGGCCATGCTGCGAGGATCGCCGCCGCGGCCCGTGAGGCCGGCACCACGGTCACCCTGGAAATGGAAGGACTCGCGACAGTTGCCAAGACTTTACGCGTAGTCCAGTCCCTGAGGGAGTCCTACCCCGAGATCGGGGGCACTCTCCAGGCCAATCTGCGGCGGACCGACGCGGATTGCCGCACCATGGATGCCCCGACATCACGCCTGAGGATCACCAAAGGGTCCTTCAAAGCACCCAGCCAAGCGGCCTACTCCGAAAAGCACGATGTCGACCTGAGCTTCGTCCGCTGCTTGAAAACCCTCATGGAGGGCGAGGGCACTCCCCTGGTCGCCACCCACGACCCGGTCATGATCGAGATCGCCCAAGAACTGGCGGCCCATTCCAACCGGGGTTTGAGGGACTTCGAATTCCAGATGCTCTTCGGGGTTCGCACGGTCGAACAGGAGCGCCTGGTCGACGTGGGCCACACCGTCAGGGTCTACGTTCCCTTCGGTGAGAACTGGTACGGCTATGTCGTGCGCCGCCTGGCCCAACGCCCGGCAAACATCGTGTTCTTCCTACGGGCTCTTCTGGGAGCGTGCTGAACCACGTCGTGCACGAAGCCTCGCTGAGATGACGGACGAACCAACACCTGGTCTCCTCCCCCAGGCGAAACGTCTGATCGCCGTGGAGATCGTCATCGTGATGGCCATCTCCTTCGGGCGCTCGGGGGTCTACTCGATCCTGTCGATCATCGACAAGCTGACCCAGGGGCCACCCCTGTCCTCTCAGACGACCTCGATGAACCAGTCCGTCACCCCGAACCGGCCGTGGCTCGACCTGGCCTACCAGCTCTACTACTTCATCCTGCCCCTGGCCGAAGCCGCCCTGGCGATCTATCTGCTGCACGTGGCCTACGGCCAGG
>WRFP01000147.1 GCA_009778725.1 Propionibacteriaceae bacterium | reverse complement strand
CCTGAGTTGTACAGCTTCATTCATGAGAATGACAGTTTGTTCACCGGCCGCGGCGAGGAGGTCAACGACCCCTATGTGATCGCGCGCAACGACAATCAGGTCTCGATCAACACCACCGTCGAAATCGACCTGACCGGCCAGTGCTGCTCGGAATCGATCGGTACCCTGCAAATCTCCGGTTCCGGCGGCCAGGCCGACACGGCGATCGGCGCGCAGAACTCCAAGAACGGCCGCTCGATCATCGCCTTGTACTCCACCGTCGAAAAAAAGAACCAGGAAACCGGCGAGATGGAGGTCACCTCGAAGATCGTCCCCACGCTTCGCCCCGGCGCGGGGGTCACCCTGTCCCGCAACGACGTCGACTGGGTCGTCACCGAGTACGGCGCGGTCCAGCTTCGCGGTACGACCGTACGCGAACGAGTCCAGTTGTTGTCCAGCATCGCTCATCCGGCCTTCCGCGAGGACCTACTGGCCGCAGCCCGCGAGTTCGGCTACATCGTGTGATGAGGATGTAACCTGAATCCTGTCGCTGGCGTCACGAGCGACGGACCAGCGGGGAGGACTGTGCCGGTGCGATGGGTCGGCGGATGTGATGAGGATGCAACCCTGTGTGTACGCGGTGCTCCGACCGTACTGGTGAAATCTCTATTCGATCCCGTGCCGGATGACGTTGAGGATGCCTCGCATGTGTTCTTCCAGGGCTGGCAAGGACATTCGCCGGGAGAAGTTCTGGAAGATGAAGATGTCGGTCATGAAGTGGACGCACAGGTCGGCCACGGCGCGCGCGTCCACGTCCTTGCGGATGCGGCCCAGGTCCTGGTCGTGGGTGATCGCGACAAGAAAGATGTCGCGGTAGCGCCGCTGGACCGCGTCGATCAACCCGCGCGAGACACCGTACGCGTGGGAATACATGATCTTTCCCAGGTCGATGTGCTGCGGATGCTGAAACAGGAATTGCGTGTCGAGTTGGTAGAACCGCTCGAAGAAGGTGAGAAATGGTTCTTTCTTGAAGGACTCGAAGGCGGGCCGGGTGTATTCGCGCCGCCGTGCGCGCAGGGTTTCGAACATGTAAACGTAGAGGTCTTCCTTGTTCGCGAAATACTGGTAGAAGCTCCCGCGAGGGATTCCGGCCTGCTTGACGATGTTCGAAATGACTGCCTGCTCGACGTTGCGCTGGCTGAATTCATGGACAGCCGCGGCCAGCACCCTCTCCTGCTTGGCCGCAGGCAGCTTAAGAAATGTTGGTGTGGGCACGAGTTTCCTTGGTCGGGGGCTGAAAATCTCCGCAGGACAGCTTACCCCGGATCACCGATTCATGGCGTCGCGAGCGGCACTGTGCCGGTGCGTTGGGTCGGCGGGTGGTGTGAGGTGATTGGATGAGGATTCCTCCGTTGCCGACGGGGGTGAGGGGTCATGCGGCCAGGAGTTGGGCGACGCGTTGGTGGGACAGGCCGACCAGCGCCGCGGAGTCTCGAACGGAAACACCGGCTTCGCGCAGTGCCCGAAGAGTGGCTAGACGATTCGCCTCGACCTTCACCGTAAGCGCACACAGGTCGTCACGTTCGACTCGGTACGCCTGCCACACAGACTGGCCGTCGCTGCCGAGGATGGCCGACATGTCCCACGACAGATCGAAATCCTCGTCGTCACGATCGAAGAGTCCCGCCAACAAGTCGCGCACCTCGGTATCGAGTTCAGCCAGCCGCGCCACCTCAGTGGCCGCGCCGACAACACCGTCGACCTGGCCGATCCACCATTTTCCCTCGCGGGACACTCTCACAGTGTATGTCTGCTTCATCTGTCCAGCCATCCTTCCCCGAAAAGTTTTTCCAACGCTTGTTCATTGGACCGAGTGACCGCTTGCGATTGCTGACCGGCGTGACCAGTCAGACCGATGCGACCAATTTCGCTGCCCTGGGCATCGAGCACCACCCAGATCGTGTGTGACCCCTTGCCCCTCTTGGGCAACTGCCTCACCGTGTAGCCGCTGATCCGCGCAGCCTTCCGCACAGCGCTGAGCACTTGTGCCGCAGACCGCGTACCATTCACCACCTCAGAATTCTAACGTACTAGACAATTTCATGTCTATACGACTAGCCACCTGGAAGGAAAGCTGGTCACGGCGGCAGTGGAGTCGGCGTGAAAAATACATGTTGGGCTGATCATGGGTTGGCTTGAGTCTCACTGTATAAAGACGCTTGTGTTGTAGCTGGCTACAATGATAGTAGTTTCACGGATACCTTTGGAACAATCACACTCAGCACATACCAGTCCAGACTGTGATGGGGAAGCAAGAATGGGAAGCGATAATGGATACTAGTCGGTGTGGCACGATGATCGGTGAAGGGAGCGTCCATGGCTCCGCAAGGATGGTATCCAGACCCTGGCGGACAACCGGGCATGTTCCGGTACTGGGATGGGAACCTCTGGAGTGAGGCTCTCTCACCAACTCCTTTTACTGGACCCCCGAGTGGCCCCGAATCAGGCGCCAACACCACCTACGCTCCCCAGCCTGCCTACGCCCAGCCTGTCCAGCCTGTCCAGCCCGCCTCGCCTTCGTCGCCGTACTCCGTGCCCACAGGTCCGTACGGCCAAGTCCCAGCTTATGGGAGTGTGCAAAAGAAAAGTCATTCGGGTTTATGGGTAGCGATCATTGTGGGAGTCGTGGTCGTTGCCCTGATCGGCTACGGCATCGCAACCCGATTCACGCCCCGACCCAACGGCGACGGCACACAGACACCAATCCCCACTCCGACAACCCAGGCCCCGACCACCCAGGCCCCGACAACCCCGACTCCGACCACCCAGGCCCCGACAACCCAGGCCCCGACCCCGGTCAGTACTCAGATCCCACCTGGGGGCTGTCCCCAACCCAGTACCACCAACCCGCGGGCGAACCACCCATCAAATGGACTCGTCTACGGCGGGGCTCTGTCGTACCCCAAACTTCCCGGCCCGTGGAGTGATGTGGACACGACCGACACTTTCATGGTGCCTTTCGGTGTAGATGTGGCTTCGCAGAACGTTGTGATTCAGACGAACTTCGACGGACCAGGTCGTGATTGGTACGCCACTGTCATCGTTGGGGAACTCTACGCGGACAACGCGTTCGACGATCTCCAACAGGGCTCCCAGATCGTCAACGCCTGCATCTTCAATTCCAATTACGACCACACCCAACTCACCGTAGATACCCGGCGTTCGGAGGCGTACCCTGTCGACGGTTATCCCGGATGGGTCACTGTGTCGAACCTCTCCTTCTCAATCCCCGGTCTGATCACCACCTCGGAGTTGGCCGTCGTCATCATCGTGCAAACATCCGCTGCCAACTTCTCGATCTTCTACACATCCATTCCCAACAACGCCCAGCAGTACACACCCGACGTACAATCGGCCCTCGACAACCTCCACGTCGTCACGTGATCCGCCCACCAAGGGCACTTGGCAGTTTTCTTTGTCACTGATCGCAAGGTCGCCCCAGGTCCAGTCATCCGATATATGGTAAGATTGGCAGCATGCACCGTACTACTGTTTATTTTTCTGATGACCTAAGAGCCGGGATACGCCATCAGGCTAAAAAAATGGCAGTCTCTGAGGCGGAAGTCATCCGCGAGGCGGTGCGTCGGTTGGTCGAACCAGTCAAGAGACCACGCCAGGGTGGAATCTTCGAAGGTGGCGAACCCATCGCTGAGAACGTGGACCACTACCTGGTGGGATTCGGAGAATGATTGTCGACACAAGTGCGCTGTTAGCGTATTTCGATGTCCGTGAGTCTCAACACGAGGCTGTCGCCCGTGTCATCGACGATGCCGACCTCTGTATTGTGTCGCCCTATGTGGTAGCTGAGCTTGATTATCTCGTGGCGTCACGATACGGACGGGCAGCAGAACTAGCGGTACTCAACGAGCTTGTGGAAGGCGATTGGGACTTGGTGAACTTGGATTCCGCTGAAGTCGCTTCAATCGTGACCGTGCTGTCGGGATACGATCAGGTGATCGGAGTGGCAGACTCTTCCAATCTCATCTTGGCCCAACGGTATGGGTGCCAAGAGATCGCTACTCTTGATCGGAAGCATTATTCCTACTTGCATCTGCCCGGTCACCCACCACTTACGATCCTACCGGCGATCTGATAAGCCGTCTTACAACACATCTTTACTCCAGATATTCCCTGTGGCTGTCCAGTCGGCGTACGACCAGGTCTACATCGACTCCCGTCGTGACGCCTTGAACACGTGGAAGCAAAAGCTCGACGCATTGTTGTCGGGAACTGCGACCTTGCCCGCCATCGGCCAGTTCATGACACGTAGCCCCGATCACACTGAGTAACATGAGTGACGCACGGCTGATGATGAGGAAGAATAAGTGATATGTCTAAGGTGACTTTGCAAAGGTCGCGGGTGGTGAGCCGGGGTTGGTGGGTGTCGGTGATCGTGGTGGTGGGAGTGCTGCTGACCGGGTGCTCCTCAACATCGGTGAAGACTCCTGAGCCCACCATCGGGACGATCCCGGTGATCACCGAACCTTCCCAAATCCCCCGGCCGATTGACACGTATCTTCCAGGAGAGACAGAGATTGTCAATTTGCACATAGCGTATTACGCCCTGGTCAATGATTGTTTCGCGAAGCATGGCATCACGATCACCGCATACATGTACTCGAATCTTGATGATCTGAAGAGGAACGTGCATATCGATGTGCTGGAGAGAGTCATGCTGACAAAGCTCTACGGTGATTTCGATCCTGACGGAGCGTCGACGAACGGATACGCTCCGGGCGGACGCTTAGGCAGGGCGGGAAATATTGTGGGTCTGGTGGCTCCACCTCAAGACGATCCTTTGCACGCCACGGCAATGGCGTGTTGGGAAGCGGTCGGACAAGTCGATCCGACCAACGGAGCTATCGACATGGGCATGGTGACCCAGCAGCAGTTGCCAGATGGGGGTCCGACGGTGAATCCGCAGGATTCTCGGATGGTGGCCGTGTATCAGCAGTGGGCGGCGTGTATGGCCGAGAAGGGGTTCACGTATCCGGATCCGAGGTCAGCGTACTTCGATTCGCGGTGGTCCCAGGATGGTATGCAGACGTTGGAGGTGGCAACCGCTGTCGCGGACATGAACTGCAAGATTTCCACGAATCTGGTGGGTGTGGCGGTAGCTGTTCAATCAGCGTACGACCAGGTATACATCGACTCCCACCGTGACGCCTTGAACACCTGGAAACAAAAACTCGACGCATTGTTGTCGGGAACTGCGACCTTGCCGGATATCAGCCAGTTCATGACCACAACTCCTGGTGGTAATCCGTCATGACCTAATAGGAAGACTGGCAAGTTTCTCGCCCCCGTCGGCGGAAAACTTGGCAGTTTTCTTTGCCGCTGATTGCATGAACTCCGACCAGTCGTTGGTTGATCACACTGAGAGCGATGCGTGGTCCACGGCTG
>WRFP01000146.1 GCA_009778725.1 Propionibacteriaceae bacterium | reverse complement strand
TAGCGAGCGCCACCAGATGGGTGCACTGGGCACAGCGACAACGCGAAGGCAGACTTGACGTCTGTTGAGCGGTGGCGATGGGGCCAGGGTGCCCATATGGAGGTGCGGAGCAGCAATGGATCGGTGGATTCGGGCTTAGCCGAGCGGCCTGGTCCGGTCGGAGACCATCGGCAGCGGCACGGCCTTGGGAGCCAGGAGGAGTATGAGTCCGAGGCGCGGTTGTCACGAGGACGTCGGTGACGCTGGCGGACAGGGGGGCCTGCGGCTTGTGGACACAGATTTGAACACAGTCCATGGGGAAGCGGGCCAGAAGAGTCTCTTGCACACGGTAGGCCAGAGTCTCGATCAGATCGACCGGGGAACCCTTGACGACCTCGACCACCAGGTCGGCCACCTGGGCGTAATCGATGGCGTGGGCCACGTCGTCGGTGTGGGAGGCCTGGCGCATGTCCTGCCACCAGGTGACATCGACTCGGAAGGGCTGGCCTTCCTGGCGTTCCTGGGCGAAGACACCGTGGTGGGCCCAGACCTCGATGCCGACGATGTCCATGGTGTCGAGAGTGGCCAACCGGTCGAGGTCGGTGGGTGTGAGGGGTCTACCGGGCATTGCCATCCCCCGATGACCAGTCAGCGGAGCGGGCGGCTTCGACCGTACGGATGGCGCTGACATGATCAGTCACCGTGTGGGCGCGTACGGCCCAGACCCGGTGACCGGCCAGCAGGGCGGTCACACCGGCGCTCGCGGCATCACGCTGCCACGGGTCGGTGGGGCGATCGTAGACCACTGACAAGAAGCGTTTGCGTGAGGCTCCCCACAGTACTTTGAAACCCAAGGCGGAGATGGCATCGGCATGGGCGATCAGGTCCCAGTTCTGCGCGGTGTTCTTGCCGAAGCCGATGCCGGGGTCGAGAATCAGCTTGTCGGGCTGGATGCCCGCCTGGACGGCAACGGTAGCGCGCTGCGACAGTTCGGCACATGTCTCGGCGACGATGTCGGCGTGGCTGAAGCCGTGGTCGAAAGGAGTTTGCCAGTGCTGGAGGACGAAGCCGGCCTCGTACCGGGCTGCGACCGCCAGAATCTTGGGATCGGCCAGACCGCCAGAGACATCGTTGACTATAACAGCACCCGCCTGCAGCGCGGCGTGGGCGACGGAGGCTCGCACAGTATCAATACTGACCGCCACTCCGGATCGGACCAGGGCGTCGACCACCGGCAGAGCGCGATTGATCTCCTCGGTTTCGCTCACGCGCTCGGCGCCGGGCCGGGTCGACTCAGCGCCGACATCGACCAGCGCGGCGCCCTGGTTGCGCAAGGACAAGCCGTACGCGATGGCCTGGGCGGCCGTCCGGCGGGTGGGCTCGGCGAAGGAGTCGGGGGTGACGTTGAGGATGCCCATCACACGCGTGGGACCGGGTGCGAACAACGACGTGAGGGTGTGGGAGCGTGAGGTCGCAGGGCTGAGCCTGGATGTGGGTGAGGAACTACGGGCGCGTGTGGGGATCATCGGTGGCTCCAGATGCCGCGATCACGGCTGGTCATGGGCGCGGACGACCTGCCAGGATGAGGCTCATCGCTTCAGCCCGGGTGGTGGGGTTGTGGAGGACACCGCGTACGGCTGAGGTGACCGTCCGGGAGCCTGGCTTGCGGACTCCGCGCATGGACATGCACAGGTGTTCGGCTTCGATGACGACGATGGCTCCGGCCGGATGCAGGTGGGACATCAGGGCATCGGCGATCTGGGTGGTCAGGCGCTCTTGGACCTGGAGACGTTTGGCGAAGACGTCGACCAGCCGAGCCAACTTCGACAATCCGACGATCTGCTTGTTATCCGAGGGGATGTAGCCGACGTGGGCCACACCGGTGAAGGGGACCAGGTGGTGCTCGCAGTAGCTCCACAGCTCGATGTCCTTGACAAGAATCAAGTCTCGATGGTCGATGTTGAAGCGGGTGCCCAGCACGTCGGCCGGATCGGCATCCATGCCCGAAAATGCTTCCTGGTACGCCGCGGCCACCCGGGCGGGGGTGTTGCGCAGTCCCTCACGGTCGGGGTCTTCCCCGATCCCGATGAGCAGTTCGCGGATGGCAGCCTCCACCCGACGGGCATCGACTGTCATCTGGTACCTCCTGGGACACGGTGGGTGACATGGTGGCTGATCAGCATGGCCTCACTCCTTGGCATCGACGGGTCTGGGGGGACGGGCTTCAAGACAGTATTAACAAGACAGTATTTAACAGTACGGCTCACTGCGCTAGGCACGCGGAACCGGGGGTGGCCAGTTGCCGGGCACATCGGGGTCCACCCAGGCGCCTGGGCCCAAGGGGGACTCAGGGGGTTGACCAGGGACAGGCGGTTGACCTGGCACCACGGGTTGGGCGGTCGGTGGGAGGTACGTGCCGGGAGCTTGTGGAGCCCCGGGAGCAGGGGTGGACGGTCCGGGGGGCGAGGGCATGGCCCAGGGTGAGGAGGCGCCCCACGGCTGGTGTGCCGTCGATGCGGAGGGTGGTTGTCCTGCGGCAACAGATCCTGGTGCCGCGGTCTGGGGAGACGACTGCGGACCCGACGAACCGGGGACCGGTTGTGGGCTCGACGCCGGCGAACCCGGGGTCGGCTCGACCAACGGGGAACCGGACTGAGATGAACCAGGGTAGGGCAGACCAGACGAGGGGTCCGACGGAACCGAGCCGGGATACGGCTGCGGCGCCGGTGACGCGCCTGGGTACGGCTGGACGGGCGGGGTCGTGGGCGGGGACCACGCGGGATACGGTGGGGGTGAGTACGAGCCGGGCGGTACCGAACCTGGGTCAGGCTGGCCCGCACCTGGGTAGGGCTGGCCCGAGGAGTCAGGCCGACCGGCCCCGGGCTGTGACCCCGATGTCCAGGACTGGGGTGTCCAGGGTTGTGGCTGACCGGGTTCCAGGGACTGCGAGGTTCCCGGGGGCAGGGCTGGCAATTGAGGGTCCTCGTCATCCAGGTTGGGTTCTGGAACGTCCGGGGCGGGGACCGGTGGGATCGAAGACGGCTGACGGCTGTCCGAACCTGTCCAGGCCGGGCGGGTGGGCCGCATCCTGAGGTCGGCAAAGATAGTGGCCACTTGTTCCTTGTCCAGTGTCTCATGCTCGAGCAACTGGCGTACCAAATTGTCCAAGATGTCGCGGTTGTCGACCAGGGTGTCGAAAGCCTCCTGATGGGCGTTGTTGATCAGGCCGGACACCTCGGTGTCGATCACGGCAGCCGTTTGCGGGGAAATCGTGTTGGACTGCCCCATCTCCAGGCCCAGGAAGGGCTCGCGGTCGTCGGAACCGTAGCGTACCGCTCCCAGGGCAGAAGTCATGCCGAACTGCATGACCATCGCGCGGGCCACCTTGGTCGCCTTCTCGATGTCGTTGCTGGCACCGGTGGTCGGGTCGTGGAAGATCAGTTCCTCGGCCGCCCGGCCGCCCAGCATGTAGGCCAGTTGGTCGAGCAACTGCCCGCGGGTCTGGGAATACTTGTCCTGATCGGGCATGACCATGGTGTAGCCGAGAGCCTGGCCGCGCGGGAGGATCGTGATCTTTTGGACAGGATCGTTGCCGGGCATGGCGGCAGCCACCAGGGCATGGCCGCTCTCATGGTAGGCGGTGATGAGAATCTCCTGGGCGCTCATGACACGGGTTCTCTTCTGGGGACCCGCGACCACTCTGTCGATCGACTCGTCGAGGACCGGGTTGGTGATCTGGGTCAGGTTGGTCCGGGCGGCCAGCAGGGCAGCCTCGTTGAGGACATTGGCCAGATCGGCTCCGGTGAACCCCGGGGTACGCCGGGCCACGCCGCGCAGATCGACATCAGGGGCCAGCGGTTTGCCCGTGGCATGGACCAGAAGGATCCTGTATCGTCCCTTCAAATCAGGGGAATCGACGGCGATCTGGCGATCGAAACGACCGGGGCGCAGCAGGGCCGGGTCCAACACGTCGGGCCGGTTGGTGGCCGCGATCAAAATGACGCCGCCATGGACGTCGAAACCGTCCATTTCGACGAGCAACTGGTTCAGCGTCTGCTCGCGTTCGTCGTGACCGCCACCCATACCGGCCCCGCGGTGGCGCCCGACGGCGTCGATCTCGTCGATGAAGACGATGGCGGGAGCATTGGCCTTGGCCTGTTCGAACAGGTCCCTCACCCGCGAGGCGCCCACACCGACGAACATCTCGACGAAATCCGAGCCGGAGATGGAATAGAAGGGGACACCGGCCTCACCGGCGACAGCTCGAGCAAGAAGAGTTTTCCCGGTGCCGGGAGGGCCGTACAGTAAAACTCCCTTGGGAATCTTGGCGCCCAGAGCCTTGAACTTGCCCGGCGCCTCCAGAAATTCCTTGATCTCCTGGAGTTCCTCGACGGCCTCGTCGACGCCGGCCACATCGGCAAAGGTGGTTTTTGGAGTGTCCTTGTTCGCCACCTTCGCCTTCGAACGCCCGAAACTGAAGACACGTCCGCCGGCGCCACCGCCCATCGAGCCCATGAGAAAGATGAACAGGCCCACAAACAACAACAATGGAATGATGTAGGTGAGCAGGGAACTCCAGATACTCGTGGTCGGGTTTTTGCCATTCCAGTGATCCAGGGTTCCTTCGGCGACACGCTCGTTCAACCGCGAGATCAGTTCATCCTCGGAGGTTCCGACCCAGTACGCCTCGATCCTTGTCCCGTCGCCCTTCGTGATCTGGATGAGTTGCTGCTGATCGGTCAGGACCACTTCGGTCAGCGGTTCGTCGCCCATGATGACGGAAACAACTTGTGAGGTCGGCACATCGTCGTAACTGGGGGAACTCTGGCTCAACCTGAACACGACGACGAGCAGGACCAGGGCCACCAGAACCCACAAGAAGGGGCTCCTCAGAATTCTCTTCAGTACAGTCATGGCTCATTCAGCTCGTTTGTGCTCTCACGAATAGATCTCGGGAGATAAGATACCCAATCCGCGCAAGTTGCGGTAGCGCCCGGCGTAGTCCAAGCCGTACCCCACGACGAAATCGCTGGGGATGTCGAAACCGAGGTATTTGACATTGACGTGGTTGGAGGCCGCCTCCGGTTTGCGGAAACCGGCGCAGACTTCGATGCTGGCAGGGTTGCGTGACTTCAGGTTTTCGATCAGGTACGACAAGGTCAGCCCGGTGTCGACGATGTCCTCGACGATGACGACGTGGCGGTCCACGATGGAGGTGTTCATGTCCTTGAGGATGCGCACCACCCCCGACGACGCGACGCCGGAACCATAGGACGAGATGGCCATCCAATCCATTTCGCAGTGGATGCTCAGTGCCCGGCTGAGGTCGGCCATCACCATGACCGCGCCATTGAGGATGCCCACGAGCAACAAAGACCGGTCGGCGTAATCCTCGTCGATTTGGGCGGCGAGTTCCCCGATCCTGGATTCGATCTGCTCCTCGGTAAACAGTACGGAACTGAGGTCACCTCGTACATCTTCCAGATTCACGTGCTT
>WRFP01000145.1 GCA_009778725.1 Propionibacteriaceae bacterium | reverse complement strand
TATCCGCGTACGAACAACGGTACATCGACACCCACCGCGACCAATTACAAGCCCTCCAACAACAAATCGCCACCTACCTGTCAGGAACAGTCACCCTGCCAACCGGACCAGAACCATCCACGACACCGTCATAACTCGCCTCTGTCAAGGGGACCTCAAGGCCTGGCGCTGTCACCTCACCGGGGGCCGGGCTGGATACACCTGGCCTTTAACAATCTCAATTGCCAATCAGTCTGATCATTCCATTTTCTGGCAGGTGTCGCAGACGTAGACGTTGCCGCCAAGGTACGACATGCGCCGGATTGTTGTACCGCAGCGTGGACAGGCAGTGTTCTCGGTGCGTCGACTCATCACCACCTGATACCCGCCGGGGTTGCCAAACAGATCATTCTCTGTACTGCGTCCTCCCCCTGCTGCCATCTCAGCGATCCCAGACTTCACCGCACTATAGAGATTGTCCAACTCCTCCTGAGACAGAGTGTTCATCTTGCGTTTCGGGTGAATCCCCGCCCGCCACGCAATGTCCTGAAAAACCCCGTTGCCCAACCCAGGAATTCGCTGTTGGGTGGCCAAGAATGCCTTGGCAGACATCCTCGCGGTTTTCGGATCCAGCAAGGACAAAAAGTACGCCCGGTCGAACTCATCAGTGAGAACCGAAGGTTTCTCCTTGCTAACCAGATAATACGGATCATCGTTCAGTCCGTCAGGAAAGGCCCACATCCCACCGTACATCTGCACCGTCGCGCAGATGGCCGACTCATCGTCGAACGTCACGAACAGTTGGTGCTTGCCCGGACGTTTGTCTGCGGGAGCGAAGAACCGAAGGTTGACCCCATCCCCGAAACAAATCCGAATGTCTTCAGCCCACATCTCGGGACGACCACCGTACGCCGCCGCACCAGTGACGATCCGCCCCCGAAGCAGGTCGGCGTACCCGGCAGGATCACCGAAATACCACGCGAACCCATGAGGCGACGCCGCCGCCACCACATCAATGATCCGCTTGCCGGTCAACGTCTGCCGCAACTGAGCAGCCAATGTCTGTGCTTCTGGAATTTCGATCATAGGTGTGCCCTGACGTAGAAAAAAAGACGATGCCATCCTACGCCCAAGCGTCCCACGCCGATGATTTCCCCACTGCAAACACCAGGTTGAAAAGTCAGTGATCAAGCATTGACAGAGGCACCTTCGTGTAGGGAAAATAGAGATATCATACTGCGACAACCTGTACTATCGCGATGCGAAAGAACACAGGGAAGGGACAATAATGATCAGACTCAGTCGTAAGCAACTTGAGCGAACGAGGCCACTATGCGTCTGACGTGGACATTCCCTCTGACCGTCTTCACCTGCGGTGGTTATTCAGGCGGGCACTGCCAATGATCGGAATCATCATTCTTCTGGTTGCCGGTTTGATTGCCGGGAGTATCGTCGGGTTAGCATGGATCCGTCGATCCATCTTGGGTGCAACCGCCGGAATAGTAGTTATCATTGCTGCTTGCATTCTGATTGGCATGGGCATGATCAACAGGATTGGGCCTGCCGGAGCACTCGCTTTCGGTGTGGCAGTCGGCAATATCTTCACCCAGGGTTTAATCAAGACCCGCTTATCTCGGCACAAACGGTGAACTGTGGGTTCATGGTCGCCAAGACACGATTGAAAGGAAACTGCCGATGATCGTTATTGCACTCGCATCCCTGGGCGGCGTTGCCTGGGGCGCAATTGCCTATTTATTGCGACTATCTCATCTCAGACTGGCCTTATCCCGAATCCACCGATCCATTGCTGCTGCGCGACCCTGTGGAGGCACGCTGGCCCGTCGGGCGTCGCTCAACTTCACGTCCATTCTGCCCTCACGCCACCCGCCGACCCATCGCACCCCCACAGTGTCGCTCGCGACGCAAGCGATCGGTGGATTCGGGCTTATCGGTGATGGTTGCCATAACCCTTGTTCTATTCATCGTCGTTTATTGGTTCAACTGGGACTTCACCATCGCGTGGAAGGTTTTCTTTTGCACAGCCGTCTTGTCACCGCTGTGTGGTGTCGCCGTGGAGACCAAACTTCGCTCCCAACTCTCTCGGTAATGAACAAGACTGAGCGTGGAAACATGGTACGTTGGGGGCGATCAGTTGCTGCCCGGCCCACCCGGCGCCCCGTCCAACCACCTTGCCCAGATTGTGCTGAACAACCCCACCACATTCACGAATCCCGGTAAGGTGAGTGCGTGAGCATTGGACCGGAGCCTCCTGTGTGGGCCGCTGGAGCAGTTCCTCTGCGTGGGTCGGGCAAGGCCCGCGAGGTGGTCATCGTCCATCGGCCGGCCTATGACGATTGGACGCTTCCCAAGGGGAAAGCCCACCCCAGTGAGTTGTTGCCGACCACGGCAGTACGGGAAGTGGCTGAGGAATCTTCCTCGCAAATCCGCTTGTCAGCCCCGCTCACTCCGCTGCGCTATCCCATTGGGCAGGCCACCAAGTACGTCTCGTGGTGGGTCGGCACAACCCTGTCCTGGGCGCCCCACATCGCCAACCCCGAGGTCGACCAGGCCTGGTGGATGAGTCCGAACAAGGCTCTGAAGACACTGACCTATTCCGATGAGCGCGAGATCCTGACCGAGGCGGTTTCGCTGCCCGACACCACCCCGCTGATCATCCTGCGTCACGCCAAAGCCTTGCGCCGGGAAGACTGGACCAAGAACGACGCCCTGCGCCCGCTCAGCAGCCGGGGGCGCGACCAACTGCCCTACGTCGAGCAGGTGCTCAAACCCTTCGGCATCAAGAACGTCGTCTCGTCGACGTCGGCACGCTGCGTCCAGACTGTCCACGCCTACGCCCGTACGATCAAGGCCGAGGTCACCACCGTCGACTCGCTGTCCGAGGAAAAAGCCACCCACGACCAGGTCAGCGGCTACATGACCCGCCTGGCCCGGGCCGTCGGCGCGTCAGGCATCCCGACCGTGGTGTGCGGCCACCGTCCCGTCATCCCGTTCATGCTCGATCCCCTCGGCATCCATGCCCGCCCGATGGCGACAGCCTCGTTGGTCATCGCTCACCTGGATTCACACGGTACGGTGGTGCGCGCCGAATGGCATGACACCTTACGCGTAAAGATGTGAGATCAGGAGCCTACTGGAAACGGGGTCGCCTCCCGAAGGAGACGACCCCGCTGCTTGAGAGGGGCATCTCAAGCGGATTCCTGGGGCACTCTGCGCTCTTGCCGAGGCGGCGCTCCCAGGGCGATAACAGGGCTGCTGACACCCACCAACAGCACCTGCTACCGTCTTCGCTGACCCGCCGCACTGGCAGCGACCCAACAGCTTCCGGACGATTGTGGTGTCGTGTTCACTCACGCACAGCCATCCACGACTCATCACAGGCCGTAAGAGACCGTACTTCATATATGCTAGCACTTAGTCCGGTCTGAGGCTAGTCCTGGGATAGTTTTCTTCATCATTCGAACGGTAATGACGAAAGATTCGCATGATTCTTGCTCACCGAATATCAGACATCTGCTGGGAATTGGCACCATCCACAGGTGTGCGACAGCACAGCGCACACCACAGCGCACACCCCAGACCTGCCTAGACACTCGCCGCCAGGGCCACCGCTTTCCTACACAAGGCCGAGATGGCGGCGAAGTCCTTGGCGGCCAGCAGTTCGGGGGGAACCATCCACGTGCCCCCCACGGCTGGGACACATGACAACGCCAGATAACCGGCCATCGTCGCTTCGGTGATTCCGCCGGCCGGCAGGAACTGGGTCGTGGCGAAAGCCCTGGACAAGGCCTGGATTCCGGCGACACCGCCATAGAAGTTGACCGGGAAGAACTCCACGAGGTCGAGCCCGAGAGCCTGTGCTGCCATGATCTCGCCGGGAGTCACCGCTCCTGGGATCATGGTCTTACCGGTCAGGTGTGCTTCTCTGATGACATCAGCTCGTACACCCGGACTGACCAGGAAACAAGCGCCGGCTTCGACGGCCAACTCCACGTGGGCGGGAGACAAGACCGTACCGGCGCCGACGGCCAACCCTTCAATATCACTCATAATGGCAATAGATTCTGCGGCGGCTTCACTGCGGAACATGACCTCAGCCACTGGTAGCCCCCCATCGATGAGGGCTTGCCCAAGCGGCTCTGCATCAGCGGGATCGTTGATCACGACTCCGGGGATGACGCGATAGGCGAAAATATCCATAAGGACCTCCTGTGAGTTGGCAGCCGCCTTCGTCGCCCACGACAATTGATGGACTCACGATGACTGACTGGCACAGCGGATTGCAGAGGGGCTCTGGGGTCATCCCCCTGCGGCTTTGATGAGAGTTGCCTCAATCATTGTAGGAGAGTGGTGAAGCCTGTCTCGTCACCATCCGCACCCCGGTCTGGGCGCGGCAAAGCCACTCGGCAGACTTCACCTGATTCACCTACAAGGCTCTGACGATGTCCTCGACTCTCTGTTTGGCGTCGCCGAACAACATAACGGTGTTCTCTTTGAAGAACAGCGGATTTTGAACGCCGGCGTACCCGGTGTTCATCGAGCGCTTGAAGACAATGACCGTACCGGCCTCCCACACGTGCAGGACCGGCATCCCGGCGATCGGGCTGGACGGATCGTCGAGCGCGGCCGGATTGACCGTGTCATTGGCGCCGATCACCAGGACGACATCGGTGTTGGAGAAGTCGTCGTTAATCTCGTCCATCTCCAAGACGATGTCGTAGGGAACCTTGGCCTCGGCCAGCAGTACGTTCATGTGGCCCGGCAGACGCCCGGCCACCGGGTGGATGCCGAACCGGACCTGGACCCCTGCCGCACGCAGTTTGCTGGTCAGGTCTGCCACGGCGTTCTGCGCCTGCGCGACAGCCATGCCGTACCCGGGAGTGATGATGACAGAACTGGAGTTCTTGAGCATGTCGGCCGCCTCGGCAGCCGTGGTCTCGCGATGCTCGCCGTAGTCCTTCTCCTCCCCTGTGATATCTCCGTCGGAGCCGAAACCGCCCATGATCACCGAGATGAACGAGCGGTTCATTCCCTTGCACATGATGTACGACAGATAGGCGCCGGACGATCCCACCAGGGCACCGGTGATGATCAGCAGGTCGTTGTTGAGGGTGAAGCCTGCCGCGGCGGCTGCCCAGCCTGAGTACGAGTTCAGCATCGAAATGACGACCGGCATGTCGCCACCGCCGATACTGGAGACCAGGTGCAGGCCCAAGAGCAGAGACACCAGCGTCATGAGGACCACTTGCCACAGATGCGGGTCGATGACGAACCACACTGTCAAGGCGATGATCACCACGACAGCGGCCAGGTTGATGATGTTGTGATGGGGAAGCATCAACGGTTTCGACTTCATCTTGGCCGACAGTTTCAGGTACGCGATGATCGACCCGGTGAAGGTGACGGCGCCGATGAAGATGCCGATGAACAGCTCGCCACGGTGCAGCCCGTCTGGTGGAATCGGTTCCATGTAGGCGTTCCAGCCGACCAGGACAGCGGTCAGGCCGACGAAGGAG
>WRFP01000144.1 GCA_009778725.1 Propionibacteriaceae bacterium | reverse complement strand
GTCACCGGGGAGGATCGGGAAGATGGCGCATTCGATGAAGATGATCAGGGCCACACCCCACAAAGCCCAGTTTCCCAGGGAGGTGATGATCACCTCCGGGTTGAGCCAACTCGGCAGGAGCAACGGAGGAAGAAAAGCGCCAGTCACCCGACCAACAATACCCCACCAGGGTCCTAACCAAGCTGGTACGGGTGGCTAGGCTCCGGTGGGGTAGTTGTCGTCGTACTGGGATCTCAGATCAGACCGAGGGCTGTGACTGCGTCGCGTTCGTCGACGAGTTCGGCGGCGCTGGCATCCATCTTGGCGCGGGAGAGTTCGTTGATCTCAAGGCCCTGGACGATCGAGTATTCGCCATTGCTGGTCGTGACGGGCACGGAGTAGATCAGGCCCTCAGGAATGCCGTAAGAGCCGTCGGAGAGGACAGACATGGACAGCCAGTCGCCCTCGGGGCTGCCGAGCAGCCAGTCGTGCATGGCTTCCACGGTCGCGTTGGCGGCCGAAGCAGCGGAGGAGGCCCCGCGAGCGTCGATGACGGCCGCGCCCCGCTTGGCCACGGTCGGGATGAAGGTGTTTTCGATCCAGGCCTGGTCGTTCACCGCTTCAGCGGCGTTGCGGCCGTTGACCTCGGCGTGGAAGATATCCGGGTACTGGGTTGAAGAATGGTTGCCCCAGATCGTCATCTTGCGGATGTCGGAGACCTCCACATTGAGCTTCTGGGCCAGCTGGGTGATCGCCCGGTTGTGGTCCAGCCGGGTCAGCGCGGTGATGTGCGAGGTGGGGATGTCGGGGGCGTTGCGCATGCAGATCAGCGCATTGGTGTTGGCGGGGTTGCCGGTCACCAGGACGTGGACGTCATCGGCCGCGACGTCGTTGAGGGCCTTGCCCTGAGCGGTGAAGATGGCGCCGTTGGCGCTGAGCAGGTCGCCGCGCTCCATTCCGGCAGTACGGGGACGTGCCCCCACGAGCATGGCCGCGTTGACCCCGTCGAAGACCTTGCGCGCGTCGTCGCCGATTTCCACCTTGCTGAGCAACGGGAAGGCGCAGTCGTCCAACTCCATCACGACCCCTTCCAGGGCTTTCAGTGCGGGAGTGATTTCCAGCAGGCGTAATTCGACTGGTTGGTCTGCTCCGAGCAGCGATCCACTGGCGATGCGGAACAGTAGGCTGTAGCAGATTTGTCCGGCGGCACCGGTGACGGCTACTTTGACGGGGGTTTTGCTCATATTGACTCCTTGCGTAGAGACACCCGACGCCGGGCACTCATTTGTAGTAAGCCTAGCCCGACTCGTCATACTCGTGCCTGTCCCGCATCACCATATGGTCACACTGGTGGCATTGTCCGTGGTTTTGAGGACCGCCCCACGCTCGTACTCACATGAAAGAACTACACTCGTTGAGATTCCATGTGGCGCCATTCCATCGCTTCTGGGATTATGCTTGTCACCGAAGGAGGCATCATGCCACGCATTCAGCTCACGCTCCCACCCGATAAGGCGGCGGGTGTTTTCGCCGATTTCGTCCGGGCTTGGCACACGAAAGACAGCTTCATCCTGGATTTTTCCGCCTACACCGATCCGGCTGTCCGCGATGACAACGCTGACGATATCGTGCAGCAATCTGCCGTGGTGTCGCGGGTACGCATCCCGCCGGCCCAGGTCTTCGAACTGATGAAGGCGTTGGAGCAGCAGTTGTCCGCCTGGGAGACCGAGAACAAAGGCAAATAATCGCTCGGAACAGCGTATATCAGCACGCTCCTAGGTTGTCGGTCTCAGCTGACCGAGACGTTCACCGGGCCGGTCGCCGGGCCATAGCGCCCTGAACTGTAGTACCTGGTCGCCACGACATGATCCCCGGGCCTCAGATTGAGGACCCCAGAATAACTTCCCGCTCCGTTCAACGTGACCACCTGGGAGGGCGCCCCGTCGACGATCACCTGGACGGAGGCTCCCGCGATTCCCTGGAGGACCAGTGTGACGCCGTTTTGGCGGTTGACGTTCGTGGACGGCGGCGCGGCGAGGGTGAATTGAGAACTGACAGGAACCGGGTTCAAGGCCGCCCTGGCTGTCACGGTCTGGGACCCTGGCCCCAAGCCGGAGTACGGGCCGGACAGCGTCCAGTTGCCGCGTGAATCGGCGGTGGTGGTGTAGGTCGATCCGCTGAGCTGGATGGTGATGGTGTCGCCTGGCTCGGCCATGCCGGCGATGATCGGGTAGAGGTTGCCGTACTGTCCGGTGTCGATGGTCCTGATCGAGGCCACCGGGTACTGGTTCTGCGTTGAGGTCGGCTTGTGCGAGGACGCGGGCGGCTGGGCCGGCTGCGTGGTCGCGGGGGCCGGGGGAGGCGCGACAGTCCGGGTCGGCTGGGTGGTTGGCTGCTGGGTGGTCTGATCCGGCTGGTCGGTCGGCTGAGCCCCGGCGGTGTCCTCCGGTTCGGTGGGCACAGCATCAGTTGCCGGATCCTCGCTGGGAAGCGTGGTGTCCTGCGTGGCAGGGGCTTCGGTCTGGGTGGTCGTCGGCGCGGGTGCGGGCGGGTTGTTCGGGGACCCCGAGGCCAGAACGGCGATGGCGACAATGCAGGCGACCAGGGCGACTGCGACCAGGATGGCGATCCACATGGCTCCCTTGCGGCGCCGGGCGTGTTCCTGGTCGATGTAGGTCTGAGGCGATTGCAGCGAGGGCGAATCCGGTTTGGCTGCGGTGGCCTTCGCCGCAGCGGGAGCCTCGAAAGCCGGGGGAGTCGACGTGGGTGGAGGAGTCGACGTGGGTGGAGGAGCCGATATAGCATCCAGGGCGGGGGATTCGGCCATTGCGGTAGGCCGGGACAGGGCCGACTCGGCCGCGAGGGCTGAGGCGGCGCCCAGGGCTCCGGCTGCTCCGACTGCTGCGGCCGTACGCGCCGACGTGGAGGTCCTCGCAGGCACGCGTTGCGGCGGCACGGTTCGCGGGGCCGCGGATGTCGATCCAGCAGTACGCGGTGGGACGCGTTGCGGCGGCACCGTCCGGGGGGCCCCCGAGGCCGCTGTTCCCGGCGCTGGGGGTGTGCGTGGGCCCGCCGATGAGGCTGCCCTAGCGGCCGCTGCCGCGGCTACCCGTTCTGACGGGGTCATGCGTGGCGGCGGCGTCCGTACTGGTGGGGTTGCCTCAGGCGTGGCGGATTCCGGCGCGTCGGAGTCCGACTCGGTGGAGGCCGGTTCGGTCCGGGCGCCCCGTTGGCTGCGCGGGGTCCGTGTGGCGGGCGGAGTTGTCCGGACGGGCACGTCCGGCACGGCCGGTGTGTCGGCTTGCGCCGATGCCGTGGGTTCGGCTGATGCGGTGTCCGATGCGGTCAGAGCCGGCGACCCCACGGAGGGGACCGGCGCGGTCTCTGACACCGGTGTCCGGGCGGTCGGGTCGAGCGACGGCTGATTGGTCATGGCCGCGAAGGCCGACACGATCGAACCGGGCAGGAGATCTTCGTTGATGATGATGGGACCTTCGCTGCCCAACTGCGCGGACAGTGCCCCCGCAGCGGCCGGTCCGGCCATGGAGGTCAGCAGCAGCTTGGGGGCTTCCGTACTCATGGCGCGCGAGGTGGCCATGATCGAGCGGCATTCCCGGCACGACCTGAGATGCTGTTCGACGTTGTCAAAATCCCGCTGTGGCAAGGTGTTCTTCATGTACGCCCGCCCGTGCTCGCGCACCCAGCGGCATTGCGTTCCGGCGGAAACATGGTCGGCATTGACCTGCAACCAGGCACTGGACAGCCCGCGGCGGGCGCGTGATCGTGTGGAGACGATCGTCTCAGAATCCATGCTCGTCAAGAACGTGACATCATCGGGACTCATGTGCTCGACATCGAGGTACCACAGCACTTCTTGCCAGCGGGCGGGCAGTGTGGAGAAGGCCGTACCCATCCGAGAACTCGGGTTGTCAGGGGGCGTCTGTTGACCTGTCGCAGCTTGTCGTACGCAAGAATAGAGGTAAGGCCGGAAAGCGGTGTGAGGCTGGGATCCGGCCCGGATATCCCACAAGATCCGTGCCCAAGCCTGGGTGTTGACATCCTGGGCGTCTGAGTTCGATTGGGCCGAGGCTGCTATCAATCCGAAAGCACTGTGGCGTTGCCAAAGTTCCTCGAAAGCGGCGAGCGCCCCATCGCGGGCATTCTCGATCAATTCCTCGTCGGAAAGGTCGAGCATGTCAACATGGGGGTCAGCCTCCAGCTGATCCGCATCGATGACGTCAGATGCCCCCATCAGTACTCCCTGCTGCGGTTCGTTTCAGTCTAAGTAGGAACTGTGACGAGCATACCATGGGGGTGGGAACCAATCCGGGAGATGGACTCGGGTTATTTACCAACATGTGTGCTCTGAGCGTGGACATGTGAGACACAGATTTGGTACGGACCTGTGACTGACTCATATTAACTGTGTGAATCATGCTGACCTCCCTCTGTCATGGGAAAATAAGCTATCGGAACGATCCGGGACTCAGTACCGCGACACCCCGGTGGAAGTGAAAAACTGACCGGTCAGTCGAGTCCCGAATAAACAGAACTGGGGGCCAGCCTGACATCTCTGCCAGGCCGACCCCCCAGTCCCTGAGTGAAGGTGAGTTACCACCACTCTTTATTGCTTTTGTTGATGGGATTCGCTATCCAGGAGTCCCAGAAGCGGATCACTTTTAGTCACCGCCGCCTTCAGAACCGCCGCCGAAGTCGTCGGGTGGGATGACGAAGTCGTCGGGTGGGATGACGATGTCGTCGGGTGGGGTGACGATGTCGTCGGGTGGGGTGACGATGTCGTCGGGTGGGGTGACGATGTCGTCGGGTGGGGTGACGATGTCGGGATTGTTGATGTAGTTGTCGATATTGGTGGTGTCAATAGGATTATCCGGATCGATGATGGGGTAAGCGTCCATGTCTGGATTGACTACTGAGGCAAGTTGGAAGCTCTGCTGGGAGAGTTGTGCGAGTTGATCATCTGGCGTGGTTGGGAAGGTCATGTCAGTGTTTGAGGACATGTAGTCAATAAACTGGTTGTTCAATTCACTGAGCATTGCCTGGTTTTCTGGGGTATCTGGCAGGGATGCGATGGATTGGGCCGCTTGGTCCAAGTAGTAGACCTGTTGGAGGTTGGTGGCTATTTGTTGTGCCTGGGTCGTTAATGACGTCATGTCAGTGGCCCAGTTTGTCGGGAGTGACTGCCCGTCCATGACAGTTTGCGTGAAACCATTGAAACTATCACTTTGTGTAGCGACGAGATCATCAATGTGAGTCACTGCTTGTCCGTACATTTGATCGGTGTACGACCCAACAGAGTCTTGAAAGGCCGTTATTTGATCAGGCGTTAAAGGAACCCCGTCCTGTGCCTTTTCCATACTCGAATCGACGGGAGTGGATAAAGAAGGAATTGCCGGTTCCAGACCTGCACTTTGAAGAATGCTCTGACTTGCTATCGAATTGAACTCAGTCGTGGACTCCGAGGCTGCCTGGCTTGTGGCGATGTCGTACTTCCCGAGATTGTTTGGCGTACTGTTCTGCATGCTCGTGCTGAGCGAGTTG
>WRFP01000143.1 GCA_009778725.1 Propionibacteriaceae bacterium | reverse complement strand
GATCATGAAGGGCAATAGCTCAATTGGCAGAGCAGCGGTCTCCAAAACCGCAGGTTGGGGGTTCAACTCCCTCTTGCCCTGCTAGGGAAGGCAGGGACTCCCGAGGAGTCATGGGTGTTGCGGTTTGACTATAACCGCTCAACTCGATCACGACGGCCATCAGGCCCGGAGAAGAAGGAAGTTCAGTGGCTGAAGAAAAGGCCAACGGCCCTGACGGGGCCGACGAGGATCTCACTGATGGGGTCGACGCCGTCCCCGAGGCCGAGAGCACACCTGAAGCCGACGCCTCCGGGGCAGACGCAACCGCGGAGCCAGAAGCGTCCGCTGACTTCATCCAAAACATCCGGGACACCGCTGTGCCGATGGACCTCGATGACGGTTACCACCCAGCCGACGACGCCGATGAGGCACCCAAGACAACGAACGCCGCGCAGGCCGACGAGGCTGACAAGACCGACAAAGCCGACAAAGCCGACAAAGCCGACAAGGCCGATAAGGCCGATAAGATGTCGGATACCGCAAGCTCCGATGATGCGGCGCCAACGGCTCCATCCGATCAGCCCGCCGACACAGATGAGCCCGCGGACACAGATGAGCCCGCCGAAACCACTGCGACCGACGACGGTGACACAGCCGACGAGTCCGATGAAGCCGACGAGGCTGACGAAGCCGACGAGGCTGACGAAGGCGACGAGGCCGACGAAGGCGACGTGGCCGACGAAGGTGACGAGGCCGACGAAGGTGACGAAGAAGATGGCTCGATCCTCGCCATGTTCCAGGGCATCGATGACGACGACAATCAGGGGCCAGCCACCGACGAAGAGCCTTCTGACAAGGGATCTGAACGTGGCTCCCGCAAGTCGCGGATGGCCCGGGAATCGCGCAAGCCGACGACCGACGACGAGGATGACGAGGGTTCCGAAGACGTGGCTCCAGGGTCAACCGGGCCAACCAAGAAGAACCGTCCGACCCGCACCAGGGCTGAAGCCACCAAGTCTGACGCCCCGAAACGGACCGGCCCCACAGAATTCGTCGGACAGGTTGTCCAGGAACTGAAGAAGGTTTCCTGGCCCACGAGTTCACAGTTGGGGATGTACTTCGTGGTCGTCCTGTTGTTCGTTGTCTTCATGATCGCGTTCATCGGCCTTCTGGACATGCTGTTCGGTTGGGCGATGCTGAAATTGTTCGGCTGAGAGGAGGAAAGATGGCTGATGAGGAAACACCCTTTGACGACACTGAACTGAATCTCGATCTCAGTGACGTCTCCGCCGAAGACGATCTTCAGATCAACCTCGATCTTGGCGGAATCGAAGAAGAACCCGAGGCAGAACCCGAGATCCAATTGGGCTTCGGCGCTGACGAGGAGGAGCAACCCGAGGTCGAGGAGGAGTCCGTTCTGGACGACGACTCAGATGCGGTACGCGCTCAGATTCGTGGCGAGTTGGAGTCGAAAATCGGTGACTGGTACGTCGTCCACACGTACTCGGGGATGGAGAAGAGGGTCAAACAGAACCTCGATTCCCGCGTCAAGACCTTGAACATGGAGGACTTCATCTTCGAAACGGTGGTTCCCACCGAAGACGTGGTCGAGATCCGCAGTGGTACGAAGAAGACCGTCACGCGCACTGTGCTGCCGGGTTATGTCCTGGTCCGCATGGACCTGACCGATGACTCCTGGTCGGCTGTGCGGCACACGCCGTCGGTGACGGGTTTCGTCGGCCATGCCAACGATCCGGTTCCGCTCAGCCTGGACGAGGTCGTGGAGATGCTCCTGCCCGCCGCGCTCGCACTGAAGGCCGACAAGGAAGGCGGCAGGCCCCAGCGCAAGAAGAAGGTGGAGTTGGTTGATTTCCAGGTCGGCGATTCGGTCATGCTGACCGACGGGCCGTTCACCGGAGTCCACGCCACGATCACCGAGATCAACACCAACACCTCGCGACTGAAGGCCACGCTGGAATTCATGGGACGTGACACGCCAGTCGATTTGACTCTGGATCAGGTACAGAAAGTCTGATCCGACCCTGACAAGGGGAAAAGCCTCGTGGAAGGTCTGCGGGGAGACAACAACAAAGGACCCGAATGCCTAGCAAGAAGAAGGTCGCGGCCATCGTCAAGGTTGCCTTGAACGCTGGTTCAGCCACTCCGGCCCCCCCGGTCGGCACCGCTCTCGGCCCGCATGGCGTCAACATCATGGACTTCTGCAAGCAGTACAACGCTGCCACCGAGGCCATGCGCGGCACCGTGATTCCGGTCGAGATCACCATTTTCGAAGATCGAACCTTCACGTTCATCACCAAGACTCCTCCTGCTGCCGAACTGATCAAGAAGGCTGCGGGGATCAAGTCGGGGTCGTCCAATCCGCTCAAGAACAAGGTCGCTTCCATCACGAGGGATCAGGTTCGCGAGATTGCTCAGACCAAGATGCCCGATCTCAATGCCAACGACATTGAAGCAGCCATGAAGATCGTCGAAGGTTCTGCTCGCTCCATGGGCGTCACTGTCGATTGAGCGACCACAACCACGTGGGAGGGGAGCGCCCCCGTACCACACCTGGACAGTCACCACACGAGGTGACACACACTGAAAGGAACCAGTCATGAAGCGCAGCAAAGCTTATCGCGCGGCCAATGCCCAGCGTGATCCCAACAAGACACACACCACAGCCGAAGCCATCACCCTTGTCAAGAAGATGGCCTCCGCGAAATTCGACGAAACCATCGAAGTGGCCATGAGGCTCGGCATCGATCCCCGCAAGGCCGATCAGATGGTACGCGGCACAGTCAATCTTCCTCACGGGACAGGCAAGACGGCACGGGTTCTCGTCTTTGCCACCGGTGAGAACGCGGCAGCGGCTGAGGCGGCCGGGGCCGACGAGGTCGGTGCCGACGAATTGATCGACAAAGTAGCCGGTGGCTATCTCGACTTCGACGCTGTGGTGGCGACTCCCGATCTGATGGGCAAGGTCGGGCGTCTGGGCCGGGTGCTCGGCCCGCGTGGGCTGATGCCCAACCCCAAGACCGGAACGGTCACCATGGATGTCGCGAAGGCTGTCACCGACATCAAGGGCGGCAGGATCGAGTTCCGCGCCGACCGCCAGGCCAACCTCTGCTTCATCATCGGCAAGGCCTCCTTCTCCGACGAGCAACTGACCGAGAATTTTTCGGCCGCCGTCGACGAGATTCTGAGGTTGAAGCCCAGTACGTCCAAGGGCCGCTACGTCCGCAAGATCACCCTGGCCTCGACCATGGGCCCCGGTGTCCAGATCGATCCTCAACGCCGGGCCGCTGTCGAAGCCTGAGTGAAACCTGGCAGGCTGAGCCTTCGAAGAGACGTCCATGATCACTAGGGATGTTGCATTAGCAGCACTGAACGACCCTCACGCCCCACCCGCAGTCTTGGCCGAAATCGCCGGGACCTATCCGGATCTGTGGACCGGTGTCGCGGTGCATCCGCAATCGTACCCAGAACTTTTGGGCTGGCTGGCGGGCCGGGGCGATCCGGGTCTCACAGCGACGGTGCAGGGCGTCATGGTCGCCCGTCAGGCACCACCGGCGCCCATGCCGCCTCCCGGCTATCCTGCGGTGTACCCAACCCCGGGCGTGTATGCCGGTGCGCCGGTGGGCATACATCAGGGGAAATCGGGAGTTCAGAAGGCCTTCGACTCGATCACGGGTTTCGAGGGCGAAGCCATCGTCCGCTTCCTCGATCTTTTCCGCGACACCTTGAAACGGCACACTCGCGCGGACATGGACGCCCTGATGTACGCCGGGACCCAGGCCGCACGCAATGACCGGCAGTGGCGGCTGCCCTGGCTGTATTCGCGGGTTTTCCTGGTCTTGATCTCGACCTTCATCTTGCTGTGGCTGGCCATGATCGTCTTCAGCGACACCAGCGGGAATGTCATCCCCGGGGTGATTTTCACCGGAGCCTTGGTGATGCCGGCCACCTTGATGGTCTTTTTCTGGGAGTTCAACCAGGCCAAGAACGTCAGTCTCTTCGACGTCCTCAGGATCTTCTTCACCGGCGGGGCCATGTCCATCCTGCTGCTCTTCATCGTGTCGGCGGTCACCGACCTCTTCCAGACCGATCCGACCCAGGGTGTCTTCGATGCTGGTGTGGAGGCCTTGTTCATCGGCTTCACAGAAGAGTTCGCCAAAGCAGTGGTCGTCTTCATCCTTGTCAGACGCTTCTACGGGTGCCTGATCTCCAACGGGCTCCTGGTCGGCGCCGTCGTGGGCACCGGGTTCGCGGTCTTCGAAACCATGGGGTACGGCACGACCGGCTGGATGAACGGAGACATGGAACAAACTCTCCTGCTTCGTGGCATCTTGTCGGTGGGAGGTCACGTCGTCTGGACGGCCATCTGCGGTGCCGCCATCATGCTCGCCCAGGCTCCCGGCTCCACCCAGGCCAGGCTGGGCACCATGGCCTGGCAGAAGTTCATCCCGCTGTTCTGCGTACCTTTCCTGCTGCACTCCCTGTGGGACTTCTCGACCTTCGTCGCCACGAGCGATGTGGCGGTCTACTCCATGCTCGCCGGCTTGACGATCGTGGCCTGGGTCTTCATCGTGCGTTTGATCAATACCGGTTTGCGCCAGTACGCCAGTCTGCTGTCCCAGAACCCGTGACCAGGCGGGTGAGTTTGACGTGTGGAAACGTCCGGCGTACTCTTTTAGAGCCGAAAACCGCCGGTTGCTAGCGTGAACTAGCCGAAGAATCCCGAAACAGATTGGCCCGCGCAGGTAACAAGACAGCGTATGCGTACGCGCCCTGACTCCCTGTGCGAAGCCAGGGCTTTTTCATTGTCCACGCACTGTGCCCGTGAGGTTTGGGGCACCAATCAGGAAGGAGACCTCATGGCGAGGCCAGACAAGGAGGCGACTGTCAAGGAACTGAGTGAGAAATTCAGTTCGTCGGCGGCTGCCGTCCTGACCGAGTACCGGGGCCTGACGGTCAAGGCGCTCAAGAATCTGAGGCGTTCCCTCGGGGGTGACGCCACGTACTGCGTGGCGAAGAACACCCTGACCCTCATCGCCGCCCACGACGCCGGGATCGAAGGACTCGACGACCAACTGAGCGGACCGACAGCGATTGCCTTCATCACCGGTGACGTCGCCACGGTGGCGAAAGGCATGAGGAACTTCGCCAAGGACAACCACGCGCTGGTGATCAAGGGCGGATATATGGACGGACGGGTCTTGGACGCCGAATCCGTCACGAAGCTCGCGGACCTGGAATCCCGCGAAGTTTTGTTGTCCAAGATGGCTGGTGCGATGAACGCCAACCTGTCCAAGGCAGTGTATCTTTTCGCCGCACCCCTCAGCCAGGCCGCTCGCGCGATCGCCGCGTTGCGCGACCAAGCCGGTGAAAATCCCGCGTTAGGCGCGGACAGCGATACCGGTTCCCCGGCCGTCGATGCGGCCCTCGAGGCATCAGCCTCAACCCCAGCAGCAGATGCTGCCGATCAAACCCCGGCAGAAGCTGCCGCAGAATAGGAAGGATGCCGCAATGGCAAAGCTCAGCAACGAGGAACTCCTCGACGCTTTCAAGGAAAT
>WRFP01000142.1 GCA_009778725.1 Propionibacteriaceae bacterium | reverse complement strand
GCCCCACGAGACGAACACCTTCTCCGCGGTGGTCAGCTTCATCGGGATGGTGCACAGCCACACTGACAGCGGGCGCACGATGAAGGTGAGGAAGAGCCCCGCCAGTACGCCCAACAACACATCGGTTGCTGTGATGGTCCAGATGTGGGTCAACAGGCCCAGCATCACGAACAACCCGATTTGTGCGATCCAGGCGATCCCGTCGGCGAACGAGCGGGCCGCATGCCGGTGGGGCAACTTTCCGTTGCCGAGGATCACCGCGCAGACGTAGACTGCCGCGAACCCGGACAGATGCATTACGACACCCAGGCCGTACGACGCGACTGCCCAGCCGATGACAGCAAGAGGGTACAACCCCGACGCCGGCAAGGCCAGACGCCGCAGGATCTGCACACCGACGTACCCAAAAATCAGGCCGAAGACAATGCCGCCGACCAACTCACCAACGACCAATGCACCGGTCAACCAGAGCGAAGAGTCCACGGTGACTGTTCCCAGCGCCCACTGAGTTGCGACCGTGACCAGCAGGACCGTCGGGGCGTCGTTGAGGCCCGACTCCCCTTCGAGCACGGATCGGACCCGCGCCGGCAGGGGCACGTGGCGCAAGACCGAGAAGACGGCCGCAGAATCGGTGGGCGCCAGGATCGCAGCCAACAGTACGGCCACTGCCAGCGGGAATCCGAGCACGAAGTAGCCGAAGATGCTCTGGAGGCAGATGGTGACGACGACACCCACGCTGGCAAGGAGAATCGCTGTTACGATGGCCGGGCGGATCTCGTCCCACTTGGTCGACAACCCACCTTCGATCAAGATGATGACCAAGGCGGCGAACCCCAAGTCCTGGGCCAGTTGGGCGTCGTAGAGGGACAGTGCGGAGTCGAAACTCAGCACCACTCCGAGGCCAAGGAACAAGATCAGGGACGGCAAGCCCAATCGGTCGCCCACCTTCGTCGCCATCAGGGCAGCCAAAACGACTGTTGCACCCAGTAGCAGGAGGAGACCCAGTGACACTCCACACTCCCATCGTCGCCCGTGGGGTGAGTTTACCCGAATCCACCGATCAGGTCAGCTTGATGTGCCGGATGAAGGCGGCACCGCCGGCTGCGACGACCATCATCGCGCCACCCACGGTCAGCGTACCGATCGGAGAGGACAAGAACTCTGCTAACTTGCTTTGAGTGGTCTCTTCGGGGGGAACCGCTGGCGTGACTCCAGGTTGCGGTTCGGGCGTACTGGACGGAACCGGAGGAGGCAAGGGCTGCGCCGCCGGCGACTCCTCAGGCGTGGGCGTGGTCTCAGGCACGATCGAGGGCGACGGTGCCGGCTGGGATGGCTCAACGGGGAGAGGTACAGCCCTGGCCGAAGTGGGAGCCACGGTCGGGACCTCGCGCGTTGGTGGGGCGGCCGGCGTCGTCGGTGGTTTCGACGCGGTCTGGGTGGGGTGCGTCAGCACGGTGGGCGACGGCACGGATGTTGTTGGCGGTTGAGTTGTCGGGTGAGATGTCAAGTGCGCCCTGGGCGGGTTGGGTGCGGTCGTTGTCGGGGCCTGGGTCGTGGGTGGCTGAGTCGTGGGAGGCTGGGTCGTGGGTGGCTGGACCTGCGTGACCGGAGGCGGAGGAGTCGGAATGGGCGTCGTCGGCAGTGGGGCGTACGTGGTGGGAAGCGGCGTGTGGGTCGACGGTGTCTCACTGGGGAACACAGGAATCGGAATGATCGTTATCGGCGGGGGCGTGTACGTCGTGGGAGGCGGCGTCGGCGTCGTCTCAACCGGGACGGAGGGAGTCGGAATGACCGTTGTGACAGGGGGTGCGTACGTCGTTGGCGTTGGCGTGGGGCGAGTTGGCGTCGGTGAGTACGTTGTCGGCGTCGGCGTCGGCACGTACATCGTCGACGGAGGTACGGATGGGATCGGTGCGGATGGGATCGGTGCGGATGGGATGGTGGTCGGCACGTACATCGTGGAAGGAGGTGCGGATGGAGTCGGTGCGGATGGGGTCGGTGTCGGCACGTACATCGTGGAAGGAGGTGCGGATGGTGTCGGGGTCGGCGTGCTCGTGGTCGGTGTAGGAGTCTGCGTCGTCGGAGTCGGCGGTGGCGCGAACGTTGTTGATTGAGAGGCTTCGGGAGTGGGGCTGGGCGTGGTGGGGGTCGGAGCCAGTGTCGTGGGAGCGACTGTGGGTACTGACGTGGGTGGGGCCGGCGAGGTTGTCGGAGAAACCGGTGTGCTCTGCGAGGGACTCGGGGACTCGCAGGTCACCCACCAAAACCAGGGTGGCCAGAACCAGACGACCCTCTTGACGCAGGTGGGTGTGGCCGTGGGGCTGGTAGCACTCTCAGTCGGAACAACTGATGGTGGCGGAGTAGCTGTCGTGTCCGGCTGGGTTTCAGTCGGTACGGCGGTGGCCCCGTTCGTCCCAGTCGGGATCGGAGCCTGTGTCTGAGAAGCAGTCGCCCCAGATGTCGCAGGTACGGGCTCAGTCAGCACGCCGGTCGGTGTGGGAGCAGCCGTTGTACTCGATGTCGACGTAGGTGTCGGTGTCGGTGCCGGACGAGTTGTCGCAGGCACCGCCGAGGCCCCGCTCGTGGGCGTTGTCTCCACCGGCGCGCTCGTCGGAGTATAAGCAGGTACGGCTGTGGTCGGCGCAACAGTCGGCGGCGCAGCAGGTGTCGTACTGTGACCATGGGCTGAACCCCCCTGGTCGTCATCGTCCTCACGAGTCGCAGCGGAAGTCGAACCCGCAGAAGCCTTTCCCGCGGAAGACGTCGCCGCTGTTCCAGGAGTCGAAGACGCAACAAGAATCACTGTCGCGGGCATCGAGGTCGACGGCGCGGCAGATGTCGTTCCACGACCATGAGTAGTGGCCGAGGTCGACTCTCCCTGGTCGTCGTTGTCCTCGTTGTCGCTGCGGCTCTTGGTGGCGCCCGCTGTTGGGGCCGCTGCAGTGATCTGACTGGTGATTCCAGTGGCTGGACTGGCCGATTCCGCCAGCGCAGACGTGGATGCCGTCGTCGGCATCACCGCCCACGCCGAATCTTCGGTGGAGGTCTCATCCGGGATGCCAGACAGGGACAAAGCAAGAGGGAAATTAGGAAGGGACAATGCCGCAGGAGGCAAAGCCGGGAGCGAGGTCGCAGGCTCGAACGGCGGTCCGGCCAGCCCCGAACCATCCTGGGGAAGGATGACGCTGGCGCCCGCGAGCGGACCTGCCTGAACCGTGGTACCGGCCATCACGACGATGTCCCCCGAGCGTGTGAGCCCCTCGTCCAGGATGAAGGTGATGTCCACCGTGGAGGTCTCAGGGACGACCACGCCATCCACGGGGAAACGCGCGATGTTCCCTGTGAGGGTGGGTTCGTCGACACCGACCGCCGACCCGGCGACATAAGTCATTCCGGCGGGGAAGATCACAACGAGTGTGGATAATGACAGCGGTGTGTGGTTGGCGTTCGCAATCTGGATTGTCACGGTGTAGCCGGTGGGAAGTACGGCAGTACGCTCGACAGCCATCGTACTTGTCAAGGGCTGGAACAGCGGAACCACCGGTGTCGCAGACGCGCATCCGGCCTGCGAACAACCCGACGAGGTCTGACTCGCCTGCGCCACACCGGAGATCTCAGGGGTGGATTCGGCCCAGGCCTGACTCGTCACCGGTACCGGGTCGGGAAGGGTTGCGTAGGCGCACGAGAACGACAATGGCAAATAAACCATTATCCCCGCTATAACGCCCACAAATAGAGTCTTCATGCTCTTCCCACTCCCAGTGACGAGCCTCATTCTACAGTGTATTCTGGTGGGCGATTCGTTTCTAAACATGATCATCAGAGTTCTTCTGATCACGATTTGGAGACACCGGTGCTGATAAATATTTTCACGCTGAAGTACACCGAATTTTCAGCCTCACTGGACCAATTAATAACGGCTGATCAGGTGATCCCCGGGTCCACCGATCCATGGCTGCCGCGCGACGCCAGCGATCGATGATCCGGCTTATCGAGTCACCAAGTACCATTATTTATTTAGTCGAATCGTTTCTAAAAGATTTCTGCGCAAGTCTTCAGGAAAGATCTGTGCAAAACACTGCATGCCAGGCTGGCACCGTTTGTACGCAATCATGCCAACACGAAGTACCGCAGCCAGACGTACAACCAGGCGATGGCGACGGTGGTCGCGGTGACGATCAGGCCGTACTTGGTGAACTTCCAGAAGCTGATCGGACGGCCCCATTTCGCCGCGACGCCCAGGACGACGACATTCGCGCCCGCGGCCACCGCCGTCGTGTTACCCCCGAGGTCCGCCCCGAAGACGAAGGCCCACCACAGGGGGCTGTGGGCTCCGGCGTGGGAGGTGGACGCGATCATCTGCTCCACCACCGGTGTCATGGCTGTGGTGTAGGGAATGTTGTCGACGATGGCGCCTGCCACGGCCGAGAAGACGAGCAACCCGGAGGCTCCCAGCAGTTCGTCGCCGTGCATCAGGTTGGCGGCGACCCGTCCGATCGAACTGATCACGCCGACCTCGACGAGCGCTCCGACAAGGACGAACAGTGCCATGAAGAAGGCCAGCGTCATCCACTCCACCTCGCCGAGGAATTCTTTGGGAGTGGTACGGCTGACCAGCACCATGGCACCGGCGCCGAGCAGAGCGATGATCGACGGATCGACGTGGAAGATCGTGTGGAAGCCGAACGCGACCATCGTCAGCGCCAGGACGACCAGGCACCGCATGAGCAAGAGTTTGTTTTCGATGGCGTCGGCCGGGTGAATTCCCTTGAGGACCTCGTCGACGTCGACGTGGACGCGGAGCTGCTTGCGGAAGAGCATCCGCAGCAGCAGGACCAGGATCACCAACAGGACAATACACAACGGTAGGGCGTGGATCAGGAAGTCGTTGAAGGTCAGCCCAGCCCGCGACGCAATGATGATGTTCGGCGGATCGGCGATCAACGTGGACAAACCCCCGATGTTCGCCGTCAGGATCAGGGCGATCAAGTGAGGCATCGGGTCGATTCGCAGCCGCTGGCAGACCGAGAGTGTGACCGGAGTCACCAACAAGACAGTGGTGACATTGTCCAGGACCGGCGAGAAGACCGCCGTGACAATGATCAGCAAGACCATCAGCCGGGCCGGATTGCCCTGGGAGGCGCGGGCCGCCCACAAAGCGATGAACTCGAACAGCCCGGTGTGCCGCAAGATCGAGACGATGACCATCATCCCGAAGAGCAGGAACAAGACGTTCCAGTCCACTCCGGTCGTATGGTTGAAGAAAGCAGAATCAGCTCTGACAAGCCCCAACAACGTCATTCCGGCCACACCGCCGAGAGCAGCCGCCACACGATGGACCTTCTCCGTCGCTATCAGGATGTAGCTGATCACGAAGATGGCGATGGCGGCGTATGCGATGATGGTCGACTCCAATCAATGTATCTGTGTACGTCGGCCTCGACCCGATTCACCAAATCATTGTTGCTCAGCATCCCCGTATGAGTATGCCGACCGCAGCGGCCCACACTCACAAAGCGTCGGGCGAAGCCTGATGATATCGTCCAGGTATCCCCGGACTCCCCAT
>WRFP01000141.1 GCA_009778725.1 Propionibacteriaceae bacterium | reverse complement strand
GCGGGCGATGACCACGAAGGTGTCGGCAAAACCACCATTGGTGATGAAGATCTTCTGGCCGTTGAGCACGAACTCGTCGCCGTCGCGCACGGCAGTTGTCGCCGTGTTGCCGGCATCCGAGCCGGCGTTCGGCTCGGTCAGCCCGAAAGCGCCGACCTTGGCGCCCGCTGCCAGGTCTGGCAGGTAACGTTGTTTTTGTTCTTCGGTTCCGAAGTGCACAATGGGCCACGTGCACAGCGATGAATGCGCTTCCACCAACACTCCTGTGGTGGCGCAACACCGGCTGAGTTCCTCAATGGCGATGCAGTAGCTGACGGTGTCGGCGCCGACACCGCCGTACTCCTCAGGGACGAGCATTCCCAACAAGCCGAGTTCACCGAGCTTGGGGATGGTCTCCAGGGGGGGACGGTGGTTGTGATCGACGTCGGCGGCGATGGGAGCGACCTCAGCCTCAGCGAACTCGCGGACTGACGATCGTGTCAACTGTTGTTCATCTGTCAAGTCAAAAGACATGCTGTATTTCCTTACTGTGACAAGGCAAATTAATTTCCACTGCATAGTCTATCGGGAGTCCCAGGAGCACCCGAAAACCCAAGAGACAACGCAATTGGTTTCGGAAAATTTCCGCACAACTCGCCTGTCTACGACAGTGCGAATCGGGGATCCATGGGCGAGGCAAGACACCCTGGACATACCACATGAAGGAACCTCCGAAGTTCCCTGATCGACGAGTTATTGGTCCTGTGGGCCGACCGTTTCGCAGGTCTGTTCCCAGCGGCTCAGTGCATTCTCACACTGCCGAGCGAAGCTGTGGAAGCGGTACCAGCGGAGCGCGGGCTCTTGGTGGGGCGCTAGGACAACCTCCCGAACCGGCGCTCATATTCTTCCGTCAACAGATCGCGGACATCGGGGTGTGCGATGGCGATCAACCGGCGGCCGCGTTCCCTCAGAGTCTGTCCCCACAGGTGCGCAACTCCGTACTCTGTGACCACACAGTCGACGTCCTCGCGCAGGGTCGACACCGACGACCCCGCGTCCAGGAAGGGAACGATCTTGGACATGCCCCCCTTGGCGATGGAGGGGATCGCCATGATTGAGCGCCCGCCCTTGCTCATCGTCGCGCCCCTGACGAAATCGGCCTGGCCGCCGATGCCCGAAATCTGCCTCAAACCAGCCGAACTGGATACGACCTGGCCCTGCAGGTCGACCTGGACGCAGGAGTTGATCGAAACCATGTTGTCGTTCTGGGCGATCACGAAAGGATCATTGGTGTAGTCCACCGGCGCCATGTAGACGGCAGGATTGTTGTCGACATAGTCGTACAGCTTGCGCGTGCCCATCAAGAAGGTGGCCACGCTGCATCCCTTGTGAAGGTTCTTCCGCTCATTGGTGATGACGCCGGCTTCGATCAACTCGACCACGCCGTCGGAGAACATCTCAGAGTGGATGCCCAGGTCCTTCTTGTGGGTCAGGAAACGCAGGACGGCGTCGGGAATCGCCCCGATGCCCAGCTGCAGGGTGTCGCCGTCGTTGACCAGGTTGGCGCAGTATTCGCCGATCTTCATCTCGACCTCGCCCAGGGCCGGCGGGGGAAGTTCGACGACCGGTTCGTCGACCTCGACGATCGCGTCCAGCTTCGAGACATGGATCGAACAGTCCCCCAGGACACGCGGCATCTTGGGGTTGATCTGGGCGATCACCACGCGTGCGCTCTCCGCTGCGGCTTCAGAGTAATCCACGCCCACCCCGTAGGAGCAGTAGCCATGCTGGTCGGGTGGGGACAGGTTGAACAAGGCAACTTCAGGCTTGGTTTGGCGGATCCATTTCGGGTACTGGGAGAAGAAAATCGGGGTCAGGTCGGCCTGTGCCTCGTTGACCGCCCTGCGCGTCGAACCGCCGACGTAACCGCCGTTGTGGCGGAAGTGCGACTCCATCCCCGGATCGCAGTAGTGCGCGGGACCCATCGACAAGATGTGCAGGATCTCCACGTCGTGGTAGGCCTCGGCATTGGCGACCATGGCATCAATCAGCACACCGGGGTCGGCACACGCGTGATGGATGATCACCTTGTCGCCGGATTTGATACGAGAGACCGCCTCCTCGGCGGTCGTGAGATGGCTGCGGTAATGCGCTTCCCAGTCCATGTAGATGTCCTTCCTTGGAACTCTTACTTCGTAGCACAAACAACGGATACTTATCCGAGTGGCAATCAATCACCACCCTCCCTGAAAAAAGAGTATGTCACGAATAAGACCAGCACACGTACATCACCCGTACCATGGCCCCTGGTCAGACGGCAATTGAGATTGATCGACCCTTATCCGACACGGCTGACGACACCAGTTTTTCAAGTACGACGGCAACCAGGCTGCTGGGTCTGGACGCACTCGTTCCACCCCCGTGCACATTCTCCCAGGAGCGTGCACGAAAGAGGTCAAAGCTCCAAATCGAATCCCTGTCATCGGTTGGACGGCCAGGCTACGGTAGACATATGCACGCTTAGTGACATCACTATTGTGCGAACGGGAATGAAAGGGTTTCGATGAGGAAGCTAACAACAGATGTCGTCGTCATCGGAGGAGGTTCGACGGGGATCGGGGTCTTGCGCGACTGTGCGATGCGCGGGTACCGGACCATCCTGGTCGACCGCGCAGACCTGGCCCAGGGAACATCGGGCCGGTTCCACGGCCTGCTCCACTCGGGCGGCCGTTATGTCGTCTCTGACCCAGAATCCGCCAGGGAATGCGCCCAAGAGAACGCCATCTTGACTCGCATCCAGCCTGACGCCGTCGAATGCACCGGCGGGCTGTTCGTCGTCACCGAGCAGGACGATCCCGAATTCGGCGACAAGTTCCTGGCCGGGGCAGGAGCGACCCAGGTGCCGGTCGAAGAGATCAGCGTGAGCCGGGCCCTGGCCCGCGAACCACGGCTGAACCCCTCGATCACCAGGGCTTTCCTTGTCCAGGACGGCACGGTGGACGGCTGGCAGCTCGCCTGGACAGCCACCCAATCCGCAGTCCAGTACGGCGGGCAGGCGCTGACGTACCACAAGGTCAACCAGGTGCACCATGCCAATGGAGCGGTCACCGGCGTCAGTTGCACCGACCTGAAAACCGGCGAGGAGGTCCAGATTGAGTGTTCCTTCGTCCTGAACTGTGCCGGGCCCTGGGCGGGCCAGATCACCCACATGGCGGGGTTGCCGCCCGTGGCCGTGGTGCCAGGGCGCGGGATCATGATCGCCATGAGCCACAGGATTGTCAACACTGTCATCAACCGTTGCATCTACCCGGCTGACGGTGACATTCTCGTCCCCGTCCACACGGTGTGCATCATCGGCACCACTGATGTGAAAGTGGCCGACCCGGACCACCTGGAAATCCCCCGCGAAGAGGTCCAGCAGATGCTCGACTCCGGCGAGGAACTGATTCCGGGCTTCCGCCAGGCCAGGGCGCTGCACGCCTGGGCCGGGGCCCGGCCCCTGATTCAGGACGACCGGGTCGCGGCCTCGGACACCCGCCACATGAGCCGTGGGATGGCCGTGATCGACCATTTGGAGCGCGACAATCTGAAGGGCCTGATCACCATCGGAGGAGGCAAGCTGACCACGTACCGCCTGATGGCCGAGCACATCGTCAACGCCATGGAGGAGCAACTGGAGACCAGCCACCCCTGCCGTACTGCCGAAGAAATCTGCCCCGGCAACGAACCTGGTCACAACTATATGATCACCCACCGGCTGAAAGACCGGGAGGCCGACCGGATGACATCGCCCATCATCTGCGAGTGCGAACTGATGAACCGCGAGATGTTCACCACCTTGCTCAAGGAGCATCCGCACGCCAGCTTCGACGACCTGCGCCGGCAGCTGCGCGTCGGCATGGGTCCTTGTCAGGGCGGATTCTGCTCCTCACGCGTGGCGGGGATCGCCCACGAGGAAGGGGTGATCGACGCCGCCCGTGCCACCGGCTTGCTGAAGCTGTTCCTGGAGCACCGCTGGATCGGTGTGTGGCCGATTCTGCACGGGGACCAGGTACGACAGGTCGCACTCGACGACTGGATGCTCCACGGGACCCTGGACATCAGCCATGTGCCGTCGCCTGCCCAGGTGGAAACCGACCCTGTCGATGGGTCTCATACCGGCGACGACCCACCGGCTGCGATCCGTAAACCGGTGTCCACGATGACCGCGTCGCACGCCGCCACCGGCCAGCAACGACGCAGCGCTTTGAGACCGGAGGAGACGAGATGACTGACACTGTGGTGATTGGCTCCGGCCTGGCCGGACTGGTGGCCGCCATCCGCCTGGCTCTTGGTGGCCAGCAGGTGACTCTGCTCACCTTCGGCACGGGCGGAACCCAGCTCGGCCAGGGCACCATCGACGTGCTCGGCTACACGAGCGACGATCCCGACGACCCGAGCGTGCACTGGCCCTTCGACGAGCTTCCCCGGTACGCGGGCGCCCATCCGCGCCATCCGTACGCACGCCTGTCTGCCGACCAGGTCCGCCGGGCGGTGGACTGGCTGGCGACCTTGGTGCCCGACCTGCTCATCCCCGGGGATGGGCGCAACCATGTGGTCCCCACCGCTGTGGGAGCCATGCGCCCGACCTACCTGGTGCAGCCGTCGATGGTGTGGCCGGACCCTACGAGCGTGGCCGTGGTCGGACCGCGCCAGATCAAGGACTTCTACCCCGAGATGACCGCGGCCAACCTGGAGAAGACCGCCGAGGTGACCGCGACGGGCTACCACATCGATCTTCCCACTCGTCGCGGTGAGGCTGAGTCTGCTCCGGTGGTCTATGCCACGGCTCTGGACGATGAGCAGTTCCGGCTGGGATTCGCCACCGAAGTGGCCCGGGTCATCGGCGATGAGGAGGTCGTCTGCCTGCCCGCGATCCTGGGCCTGAAAGCCGACACCTCCTGGCGGATTGCCAAGATCATCGGCCGCCCGGTCGTCGAGACCCTGATGCCACCGCCGTCCATCCCCGGCATGCGCTTGAACGAAGCTCTGTTGGCTATTGCCAAAGAAGCCGGAGTACGCCTGATCACCGGATCCAAGGTGGTGGGCTTCGAGGGGGCCTCGGGACAAGTCACTGCCGTCACCCTGCGCCAAGCAGGCCGCGATCAGGCCTACCCGGCGAATTCGTTCGTCTACGCGGGCGGCGGCTTCGAATCGGGGTCGCTGTCCATGGATTCCTACGGCGAGGTGACCGAGACCCTGTTCGGACTGCCCCTGCCCGGCGCCGACCAGCCCAGGCTCATCACCGGGAATTACTGGAAGGATCAGAAGCTGTTCAGCCTCGGCGTGGATGTGGACAAGACCATGCGGCCGGTCAACGCGACCGGCCAGGCCATCTACAACAATCTGTACGCCGTCGGGGGCTTGTTGGCCGGTGCGATCCGGTGGACTGAGAAGTCTGGCGACGCCATCGCCGTGGCCAGCGCCGTACAAGCAAGCGACTCGATTGTGGGAAAGGAAACCAATGTTTGAGACCACGTCCCATGAGCACAACCTGATGGCCCGGGCGAGCCTGGACCAGTGCCTGAAGTGCACGATCTGCGAGACCCAGTGCCCGGTCATGGCTGT
>WRFP01000140.1 GCA_009778725.1 Propionibacteriaceae bacterium | reverse complement strand
CGGTTGAATTCCGGGGCAATTCCAGGGGCTCATCCGTCGCGGCACCGTCCATCAGAAGTGCCGAGGCCCGCGACGGCGGCTGACGCGGTCAAGGAGACAAGACTATGCCGAAAATGGGATAGTTTTGTCCGGTGTCGGACATCCCGTGCGACGTGAGACTCTCGCCGCACGGCAGCGTCTACTCGGCGACGTCGATCTCGGCGACCCAAGCCTCGATGGTGGCGACCGCTTCGTCCAGCGTGAGTGTGATGCCGAGAGACTCGGCCAGTGGTGGGTAGGCGGCCCGCCAGTAATCGTTGATTGCGAACGTCGGTGGCCAGTGGCGCACCAAGCGGCCCAGTTTGGCGGCTTCGTCGGCCCGGAAGTCGAAGATGTCCACGCACGCGGCCCTCAGCGAAACCGGCGGTTCCCCTGGATAGAAGGCGTCCTTGAGTAGCAGAAGGTCGCAGATGTCGTGTACGCGTTGGTTTTCGTAGTCCTCGGCATCGGGATCGGAGGCGGCGTGGAGCTTCTGGGCCACCTGGTAGTCCATCGCAACGCCGATCAGATGTTCCGGCGCGTTCAGCCCGAAGAAGCCAATGTTTGGCGGCGGCACTGTCCGAGACCAACTGGCCATGTCGCCTTCGGGGAAGGACACCTCAACTTGGATACGGCGCCACACCGAGCCCTTCGCACTCACCTGCACCCAGAACCGGCGCGGCTTGACCGACTTTGGTGCGTCAATGACCTCGATGTCGGTGCGCGTCAACTCGAACGGCCCCCACGGCAAGGCCAGCGCCTGATCGAGCCGGTCGGCCATCTCGGCAAGTTCGCCACGGAACAGCGTGTCAACGTCACTGGTGGTGCGCGCCTTCAGGCCGAGGTTGAACTCGATGTACACGCCGCCCTTGACCAGAAACAGTGGCTGCTGATCATCCCCGAGGGCTCGCTGCAGCGCCGCCACGACGACCGTGGACGCCACCAACCATCCCAGACGTTTCGCGGTCACCTTGGTGTCGCGTTCAGCGTCGGACAGCCACCTGTTCAGTGCCTGAACGCTGGGAACCGGGCGACGCCTGTCAGGCAGGTTGAAGACTCTCATAGTCCCGGCCTCCGCACGTCGTGACGCTGGCGCTCAGCCGTCGCCTCGTCGATCCGCCCTTGGCGGCGCGCTGTGTCGATAGCTTGGAGCACCAAGTCCAGGCGCACCCGGCTGGCGATGCACTGGTCAATGGCGGTTGCCACAGTGACGATAGGGATTTGTTCCCACCAGCCGATCTGGGACTCGTCAAGGTCTTGGTAGTGGACGACCAGCGCGGGAGGCGTGTCGGCTCGGCGCAGCTTCTTTTCCCGCTTCGGGATCGTGACATGAGTCTTGTCAGGATTGATCTTGGACAACTCATACAGGTCAAGCGCCGTGTCGTGGGATAACGCCGCTCGGGGGTCACGCGTCCAAAGAACCGCTTCCATCAGATGGTCATTCGCCCCCACCGGCCACTCCGGGAACCGGTACACACCCTGGGAGACGTGCTCCAACGCTCCACGGGCAGCCAGCTTCGTCAGCTCGGACGGCGCAACGCCCAGGTTCCGTGCGTCTTGTGTCGTGACGTAGCCGTACTGCTCCACAGCTACGTCCCACAGGTCAGTGCGCACGGTCATGGACAAAACTATACCGGATGTGGGATAGTTTTGTCCTGCACTCAACGGCAGAAGTGTCACGGAACCGTTAGGTTATTGGTGTGAAGCCACATAGTGCGGCGTCCGCTATTCCAGTACCACCCACTTGCCGTACCGGGTCGAACCTTCCCGTTTGATGAAACCTTGATCGGCAAGCCTTACTAGGATGCACTGGGCCTGTCGGTCGCTCAGGCCCGTTTGCGATGCCAACTCGCGCGCTGGCATTGACCCTTGTGAGCGAAGGATTGCCAGAACGCTGCGCTCGGAGCTGGTCAGGCCTACAGTGACGTCTCTTACGACATCTCTTGCGACATCTGTTACGACGCCATCGGGTGAAGAGGCTCTTGGGGTGACATCGTGGTTCTTGATGTGGACGATCACGCGGAGGCTGATCGGGAGTTCTTTGAACTCAGGCGCGGGTAGCCCGGCCTCGGTCAGGGCCTCGATTGCTCGGGGCAGGCCTGTGCCCCACTTCTCGATCAGCCCCATCTCTAGAAACACGCGGGCAATCGCCGGGTTCCGGATCACTGACACGCCCTGAACCATGTCTTCAACCGCCAGGCTCGGCACCAACCCACCGGGGCTCTCGATCTCGATGGTCTGATCGAGGAACGCCACCTTGATTGCCGGAGACCTCGTGCGCATAGAAGCACCGCCGAGTGTTACTCATCGCTCACACCTCAAGGCCGTAGCATTGGTCTACTTGGATACCACTCGGCCATACTATGGTAAGTGGCCGTGACGCTGGCAGCGCACTGCATGCAAGTCCATGTTCGGGCCGCTTACCGATGCCTCGTAGTGCGTTTGGTGGGACGCTCATTTCGATGGCGCTGGGTTATCTGCGCTTGCGTATCCACATCGCTGGGTGATCGAAGTGACGTGACCAACTCATTCAGGATACCCGGGTCTGGTTTCGCTTGCCCTGAATCGTACGACGCAGCATAGATCTCGCCGGTCGGCTCGTCGTACACGAACGCGGCCCCACGCTGGAAGCCGAGTTGAGACTTCTTCACGATCATGTACGCGTGGGCACGCTCGACGACTTTCTCGCCGTCCATAGTTTCCGGTCGGATCATCCATACAAGCAGCCAACCACTCTGCTTGGAAAGACCCCAGGGGACAGCCACACTCCTTGGTTGGCCGATCTGAGAGGGGTTGTTGGTCAACTCGACCGGGTAGGCCGCAAGTCTTCGTTGAGCAACTGAGGAACCCTCGAGGAGCGTTGCTCCAATACTCAACCATCCGAAGGCTACGTTGTCATGAAGCCAGTCGATCAGCGGGAACAGTGGAGAGGGAGCCATTCGCGGCTTGGGCGCAGCAACCATGGCCTTCACGCCGTATTGGGGATGGAGCGAGAAATACCACGCATCAAGGTCATCTGTCTGACTCGTAACGAACGCAGGGACCTGCTCCCTATAACGGCGTAGGTCTGCGGTGCGAGGTTTGCCAAGCCACGGCATTTCTCGAGCGACCACTTCGGGGTCACACTCGACGTACAACCCCGTGCGGAAGAAGAGCAAGAAGAGGTCCAGTTCATCGACTGCCATAAACATTTCAGTGACTTTGGGTTCGGTGCGCCGCCGCACATACAGCAGGAACTCCGCAGGGCGATCGACAAGCTGGGCGATGAGATCAAGATCGTTGAGTGAAACGGTCCAAGGGATGTCCTCCGGCTGGAGGAGCCCGGCACCAACCAGTTTGGTAGTTGCTGTCGCGATTCCTGGCATGTCGTCAAGGCTTGTGACGACAGAGTGGATCTCGCGAACGTCAGATAGATCAAGCCAACTTCCATCATGAAGACGAAGACCATGATCTTCGACGATCCGACGCTTCATCCGTGCTGCCTGCTCCGCCCCCTTCTTGATCGCAGCTCCTAGATTCCGGCGGAGTGGGTGCAGGTCACCGGTCCGCGAACGGTCGCTGAGGGGGATGGCCTTGTCCTCAACGATGAACGCAACGTCATGGAGGACAAACAGGTGATCCCCCTCCACAAGTTTTGTATAGTTGGCGGGATCACCAATGGCCTCTGATGTACTCGCGGGTACAAAGTACTCGATACCGTGGTGTCCAGCGATTCCAGGGACCAGCTGACTGAAGAGATCGGCAATCCTGTTTTCCAGGTACTTTGCACGATGGGCTGCGTAGGTATCCCAATACGCCGAACCCTTCAGGGCATCCTCGAACGCTGATTTCACCGCGTCGGCGATTAGCGCGGGATGGATGATCATCGCCAGGCCCTTCCGGCAGATGAGCGGCTGAGTTCGCACCGGTGAGTTACCGTCCAAGTAAGCCCTGAGGGCGGTTTCTGCCCGTTCTAGCGGCTTGGCAGCGAAGAAACCTACTACCTTGTCGGCAATCTCCGTTGACAGTCCTACTCGCGCAGCGACATCAGGAACAGGGACAGCCGCCTGACGGGCAGATGGATTCAAGAAGTCGGCGAAACCGTCGACAGCGACCCGTTTCTCGTCATCCGTCGCAACATGCCCAGGCGTTATATCAATCACGTTCAATGCGTCAGCGAATCTTTGGCCGCGAGCGTTCATTTGTTCTATCTGCATCTCGTGACAGGTGTTGAGGAAGGAAAGTGCTTCATCGACATCGAAGCCGACAAGAGCTCTGATCCCTGCATCGACTGCCGGCGCGCAAAATAGACCTCGGAGCATCTTCTCCTGTTCGTCGGAGTAGGAGGTCCCGCGAATCCAGCGTTCTTTACTTCTAGCAACTGCGGCAAGCTGCGTCATATCATCGAGATTGCCTGCAGAGAGAAGATCGCGGACGGTGGCTAGATCAAGGAGCTCATGAGCAAGCGGCAGTAATCGCGCACCTAACTCGCCACACAACTCCTGATCAACACGCTTTACTTCATTGGCGGGATCACACTTCGTTGCTGCACAAAGGAGCGCAACGGTCATGATCTCAGAAACAGCCGGGCCGGTCTGTGCACCAGCTGGCGGTATGTCACCGGCATGGGCGAACGGTAAAGTCGCCATTCTGATAGCCTCGAGCGTCCCCAGCGGGTCGTATCCAGCCAGCCCGTCGGCAAGACTAATCGCAACGTTGTCGATACGTTTCTCAACCTCGGCCCGAGGATCACGCGCCTTGAGCACGTCCGACAACAACCCCATCGCATCAATAGCGCTACTCATCGCGACCTTTACGTGCTCATCCACGTGCCCCTGGCTGAACTTGTGGCGACGAGACTTCTTACGCCGATTGCTCGAAGACTTTGATGCCATCGAGACGACTCCTTCCCTCGATCCATGAAGAGACCAATCGCCCCTGCCTCACGACGTTCTCCAACTCGCCGCCAACGCCTACGACCTGTCCACCTCACTCGATGAAGCCGACCGTAGGCTGTGCAACCAAGCGTTCTTCAAGAAGATCTGGGTCTCCGAAGTCGACACCCTCACCGGCGTCCCCACCCACGGTTTCGAACTCGTACTCGACCCCGGCATTCAGCAGCTTGCGCTGCGCCACGAGGCCGACCCCCATACGGGAGTCGGCGACCTCCAACAACACCTTGTCTTGGCACAAGGTTCAAACATGGCCCAACTGGTCAGGGTGACAGGATTTGAACCTGCGACCTCTTCGCGGGGCCGCCCCGGTTGGTGATGGTGCGGAATGCTCCGTGTTGGTGCGGGTTTCCCCTTGTCAGCTGGACATTGGATAACATCCGTCATCAATAGTTTACCAGGTTGGTACGGGATGGTTGGGGTTGTGGCGGGGTGTTTTACATGACTAAAAGATGATCGCGCGATGGAGCTTGATCATTCGGCTGGCTGGGTCCACGTGCGTGTCACCGGCATCCAGGGCGCGCCAGCGACGCTGCCAGTCAGGATGGGATCAGCGAAAGCGATGCAGGAGTCGAGCAACTCCTGGAAGTCTGCGGGCGTGGTATCGGTGAGTCGTTGCTTGCGTCGCCAGGCGGTCCATCG
>WRFP01000139.1 GCA_009778725.1 Propionibacteriaceae bacterium | reverse complement strand
TGGGGCCTTCATCCGCGGGTCCGGAAGGGACCTGAGCCAGCCGGAGATTGAGGGCGCCAACCGACACAGATACGCGGCCTACATTTTGCCAGAAACTCGGCCAATAAGCCATTCAGCAGCCACAGGTGGACCGAAAATCCCGGTTTACCAGTACGGTGCGGTCACTCGTTGCCGAGGAGAGACGCCAGTACGGATGAACACTGTGGCAATGATCATGCGTGCGCGAATGCCTGTCCATGGGACGCTGCGCAGGTACTGCCCCTGCTGGCGTCGCTCCAATTCTGGCTCACCGGACGGTGATGCTCACGGGTCCGGCGGCCAGGGACCCTGACCGCACCACCAGGGACAGGTTCGACAGGACTGAGACATCCTGGCGGGGATCGGCGGGGGCGACAATCAGGTCGGCGGGGGCGCCCTCTTCCAGGCTTGGCTCACCCAGCCAGGTACGGGCGCGCCAGGCGGCGGCACCCAGGGCGAACTCTGCGCCGCCCACCTCGGACAGGGCGGAGATTTCCTCGATGACACTGCCGTGGGACCTGATGCCTCCGGCGTCGGAACCGGCGTACACCTGGACTCCGGCGTCTATGGCCATGGTCATGGTCTCGCGGCGGCGGCGGTAGAGGTCGCGCATGTGGGCGGCGTAGACCGGGAACTTGTCTTCGGCCTGGTCTGCAATGCCGGGGAAGATATTGAGATTGTCCAAAGTGGGCACGAGGGCCACCCGGCGCGACACCATCTCGTCGACAGTCGACTGGTCCAGACCGCAGCCGTGTTCGATACAGTCAATCCCGGCTCTGACAAGGTGATAGACCGACTCTTCGCCGAAGCAGTGGGCCGTCACCCGCGCCCCTTCTTCGTGGGCGGCCTGGACGGCCTGGGCCATGATGTCGACTGGCCAGGACGGGGCGAGATCGCCGACGTTGCGGTCGATCCAGTCTCCCACCAGCTTCACCCAGCCGTCACCGGCCCTGGCCTGGAGGCGTACTGTCTCGACAAGATCTTCAGGGTCGACCTCGACCGCGTACCCGCGAAGATAGCGGCGGGTGCGGGCGACGTGGCGACCGGCCCGGATAATGCGGGGGACATCGGTGCGGCCGTCCAGCCAGTGGGTGTCGATGGGAGACCCTGCGTCGCGGACGAGGGTGACTCCGGCGTTCAGGTCCTCGTGGCCCTGGGATTCGGCGACATCCTGGTCGACCGGGCCCTCGGGTCCCAGGCCGATGTGGCAGTGGGCGTCCACCAGGCCAGGCAGAATCCAGCCGTCCTCGACCAGAGTCGTGGCGCCGGGGACTTTGTCGTACGTGAGCGTGTCGCCCACGATCCACAGGTCGGTCGGCTGGCCGGACTCGACCATCACACCATGCAGGTGATAGGCGGAGGTGGTCATCGTGGCCCTCCTTGGCTGTTCAGTGCTCTGGCGATGTCGGGCGGGATTTGGAAGTCTTTCATGGCTTGTTCCAGCTCCTCGGCCGTCGGTTGTACGCCGAAGGCCGCGCCCGCGGACTCTGCTTTCGGGGTCTCAGCGGTGATGCCGGCTCGCTTGGCGGGGTTGCCGGAAACCCCTGAACCGGACTTCTTTTTCTTGGGAGTTTGCTTGGGGCGGCGCATGGACGGGAAGCCGCCCATCCCACCGGCAACGGGCATTCCGCCGGGCAGTCCGCCCATCATGCCGGTACCCAGTTGTTGCATCATCTTGCGGGCTTCGACGAACCTGTTGACAAGGCCATTCACATCTGACACCTGGACGCCTGCCCCTTTGGCGATGCGGGCCCGGCGGGTGCCGTTGAGGATCGAGACATCGGCCCGCTCGGCGGGGGTCATCGAGTAGATGATGGCTTCGATACGGCCGATCTGCTTGTCGTCGATGGCGGAGAGTTGATCGGCCATGGCCCCGGCACCGGGAAGCATACCCATCAGTTTGCCGATCGGGCCCATCTTTTTGACGGCCTGCATCTGGGTGAGGAAATCCTGGAGGGTGAAACCATTGCCACCACCCAAGAGCTTGCCCGCGGCCTCGGCCGCCTGCTTCTGGTCGAAGTGGCGTTCGGCCTGCTCGATCAGGGTGAGGACATCGCCCATGTCGAGGATACGACCGGCCATGCGGTCGGGGTGGAAAACCTCGAAGTCCGCCAGTTTCTCGCCGGTGGACGCGAACATGATCGGTGCGCCAGTCACTGTCGCAACCGACAAGGCGGCGCCGCCTCGGGCATCGCCGTCCAACTTGGTCAGGACGACCCCGTCGAAACCGACCTTCTCCGCGAACGACTTGGCGGTCGTGACGGCGTCCTGGCCGATCATGGCGTCGACCACGAACAGGGTCTCGTCCGGATTGACGGCCTCGCGGATGTCGGCGGCCTGGGCCAGCATCTCCTCGTCCACGCCCAGCCGGCCGGCCGTATCGATGATGACCACATCATGGAGGTGACGCTTGGCGATGTCGAGGCTGAGACGGGCCACCTCGACCGGGTCACCGACCCCATTGCCCGGCTGGGGAGCGTAGACCGCGACCTTGGCCTGCCGCCCGACGACCTGCAACTGGGTGACGGCGTTGGGGCGCTGGAGATCGGCCGCCACCAGCAAGGGAGCATTGCCTTTTTCTCTCAGCCAGCGGGCCAGCTTGCCTGCCAAAGTGGTCTTGCCGGAACCTTGGAGGCCGGCCAGCATGATCACTGTCGGCGGATTCTTGGCGAATTGGATGGTACGGGTGTGTCCGCCCAGGATCTCCACCAACTGCTCATGGACGATCTTGACGATCTGTTGAGCCGGGTTGATGGCCTTCGACAACTCTGATTCGACGGCCTGCTCCCGTACTTTGGCGATGAAAGACCGGACCACCTCCAGGTTGACATCCGCTTCCAGAAGCGCCACGCGAATCTCGCCCAGTGTCGCCTCGATGTCGGCGTCGGAGAGTCTTCCCTTGCCCCTGAGTGTGCGAAATGCCTTGGACAGACGGTCTTGGAGAGTGTCGAACATGGTGTCCCTTTCTACACCGTCCAAGATTACTAGACGGATCGTCCGGTAGTAATAGCCGACAGCGGCTTCGGCACGCCCGAACAGTATGCTTGGGTCTGTGCCCAATCATTGTGTGATCACTTTCAGTTGTCCGGACCGGCCCGGGATCGTCCATGCGATCACAGGGGTGATCGTTGGGATGAACGGGAACATCACCGAATTGCAGCAGTATTCCTCGCCTGACACGGGGATGTTCTTCATGCGGATTCAGGTCGAGGGCGAGGCCCGGCCTGAAGAACTTCAGGCTAATTTGGAGCCGGTGGCGGGGCGGTTCGCCGGGTCGGTTCATGTTGACACGGTCGGGCGTGCGGTGCGCACCCTGATCCTGGTTTCAACCGCGGGACACTGCCTCAATGCGCTGCTGTCGCATGCTCGCATGGGGGCGGTGCCGATCACCGTACCGCTGGTTTTGTCCAACCATGAGGAACTGGCCGAGTTGGCGGCCTTCTATTCTGTGCCGTTCGAACACCGTCAAGTTGGAGCGGATACCAAGGCTGACTTCGAAGAACGAGTACGGCAGGTGGTCGATGAGCATGGCATCGAACTGGTGGTCCTGGCGCGGTACATGCAAATTCTGTCTCCCGGGTTGTGCGAGTTCTTGGCTACGAAGGCCATTAACATTCACCATTCGTTTTTGCCAGGATTCAAGGGGGCCAATCCCTATCGGCAGGCTCATGCCCGGGGAGTCAAGCTGATCGGTGCGACCGCTCATTTCGTCACCGCCGAACTCGACGAAGGGCCGATCATCGAGCAGTCGGTCGTGCGGGTCGACCATTCCAAATCGGTCGACGCCCTGCGCGAACTCGGCAAGGACATCGAGTCGTCGACACTGACCCATGCGGTCACACTGTTCGCACAGCACCGGGTTCTGCTCGATGGGGTACGCACGGTGGTGTTTGATTGATTGGTCAATATTATTCAAACAAAGCCATTATTCCCAGATGACTCCACACTGGCGTACTGGCGAATGGGATGATGTGGTCACTGGGCATTGGGCTCTGTGAGCGTGGGATGCCTCAGTTGTGCCGCATAGTGGGCACGAATGGATTGATCCGTGGTCTGCGGGGGTAATATAAGTCGTACCAATTCCGGGGTCGGTGTAATTCCGAACCGGCGGTGATGGATGTTGGGATCATTCCTGATTGTTCTAAGTCCGCGAACCCTGGTACGCACGTACCGGGGCCGATCTGGTGAGAATCCAGAACCGACAGTCAAAGTCTGGATGGGAGGAATGGGTATGGCAGACGTCTGTCGTGCGTAAGCAGGCGTTATTGCCTGCGCGCTTCCCCATCCCCGTCGTTGGATGAATCGGCTCTCGAGCAGAGCCGGTCAGGACCACCGGGTTTGATGAGGAGGGAAGATGACAAGCCAATCGCTGGTGAACCATCGTGCGCCACGCGTGACTGCCCGTCCTCATGCCGTCGCCACTGTGGGTCAACGCCCTCGTCCTGCTCCGATCGCTCCACCAGTACGACGGTCTGGACGAAGCTCCGCCTGGCTGACCATCGTGGCACCGGTCGTTCTGGGAATACTCGTCTTGTCCGGCTGGTTCGCCTCGACCACGCCTGGTGCTGTGCCGCGCACCATGGTGCCTACACCGATGGCGGTGTGGCATTCGTTGTACCAGGGGCTGTTCGTCTACGCGGACATGTGGCCGTACATCGGATCGACGCTGGAGGAAGCCCTTGTCGGCTGTCTGGTGGGCCTGGTCGTCGCTGTGCCCCTGGCTGTGATCATTTATCGTTCACGGATCGTGTCGGCCGCCGTCTTGCCCTTCCTCGGGGCCACGCAAGCCATTCCCGCGATCGCCCTGGCTCCCCTGCTGGTCTTGTGGGTCGGGTACGGCCTGGGCGGGATCGTGACACTGTGCGCTCTGATGGTCTTCTTCCCCATCCTGGTCAGTTCTGTCGTCGGCTTCCGGCACATCGACAAGGATGTCATCAGCGCTGCTCAGGTGGACGGCGCAGGTTCGCTGGCCCTGCTGATCAACATTGAAATCCCGTTGGCCATGCATTCCATCCTGGCCGGTGTCCGCAATGGTTTTACCTTGTCGATCACCGGAGCCGTCGTCGGCGAGATGGTGATGGGCGGTTCTGGTCTGGGCACCCTGGTCACCGTCCAGCGCAACTCCAACGACCTGCCGGGCATGTTCTCCACGATCCTCATCCTGGCCCTGTGTGCCACCATCATCTACTCCCTTGTTTCGATCGCCGAACGGCGCTGGTCCAACCTCGCCGTACCCCTACCAAAAGGAAGCTCATGACATTCCCGATCCTCACCTCCATCCGTACCCGCTGGCGTCTTGGTGCGGCCGCACTCGCCGTCGGTCTGGCCGTCGTCCTGACCGGATGCACCGGGACGCCTTCCCCATCGCCGTCGAACACCGGCCAGCCGACCGCGGTGGTCGGACTGACGTACATCCCGAACATCCAGTTCGCGCCCTTCTACGTGGCCGATCACAACGGGTTCTACACCACCGACGCCTCGATCACCCTGCGGCATCACGGGGCTTCGGAAGGGTTGTTCACAGCGCTGGGCGCTGGGCAAGAAGACTTCATCGTGGCAGGAGGGGATGAGATCCTCCAGGCCGCCACTCAGGGGATCGACGTGGAGGC
>WRFP01000138.1 GCA_009778725.1 Propionibacteriaceae bacterium | reverse complement strand
GCGCAAATGCGCGTCGAAGAAGGCCAGGACCTTGTTCCACGAATCCATGGCCTGGACCGGGCGGTAGGACTCGGCGGCATAGTTCCACATGGCGTGTCCGGCGCCGTCATAGCGGTGGAAGACGTAATCCTTGCCATGCTTCTTCAGTTCGGCTTCGTGGAGGTCAACCTGGTCGGGAGTGGGGAACTTGTCATCGTTGCCGAAAATGCCCAGCAACGGGCAACTCAACTGACTGGTCAGGTCGATGGGAGCCACAGGGCGCTGCGGGCACAGATCGGCTTCGTCCATGACGACCATGCCGCCCCAGCACTCGACCGCCGCGTCGAAACCCTCGACCTGGCAGGCGGCCAGGAAGGCGTGACGCCCGCCGGAGCACATGCCAATCACCCCGGCCTGGCCGTTCGAGTACGGCTGGGAGGTCAGGTAGTCCAGGGCGCCTTCGCAGTCACCCATGACGGACGCGTCAGGTACGCCACCGGCTTCCCGAGTGACCTTGGCGATTTCAAATGGTTGCCCATGACCGAAGCGCTGGTAGATATTCGGGCAGATGACCGCGTAACCGTGCTGGGTGAACCGGCGGGCCACCTCGCGGTTCAACTCGTCCCAACCCGGCATGTGCGCGATCAGGACGATCCCCGGATAGGGGCCCGGGCCCAACGGTCGGGAGAAATAAGCCTGGATGGGATCCTGCTGAAAACCGTGTATGGTCACCGTTTCAGCCAACATCGCTTCATAGGCGTTCGTTTCTAGGTCATTCCACATGATCGTCCTCCTTCACATCGCTCCGGGCTGTCAGCAACCGAAGTGTTCCAGGTGGCTCAGGGTATTTTCGATACCGGCCAAGTCGACTCAACTATAGTCCGAATCTACCGATCGCTGGCGGCGCGGAGCAGCAATGGATCGGTGGATTCGGGTATAGTACGGGCCTTGACAGATGACGGTGGAACCAGGACGGTACGGTGTTCGGCGAGCGTACACAACCAGCTAAGATAATCCCGATACTGGCGCTATTCCCAGGGGGCGAGTGATGACTAGTACGGATAATGTGGCACCGATTCGCTTGGGTACCCGCGGCTCACGGTTGGCGGTGGCCCAGGCCGGTGATGTGGCACGGATGCTGGAAGCCGAGACCGGGGTGGCATCGGTCATGGTCCGGGTACGAGTTGAGGGCGACGACCAGAGCGTACCCCTGGATCGCCCGTCACGGCCCGGCATGTTCACGTCGGCCCTGCGCGACGCCTTGCTGAACGGCGAGGTCGATTACGTGGTGCATTCCTTCAAGGATCTGCCGTCTGAGCCGTGCCCAGGATTGGTGATGGCGGCGATTCCCAAACGGGCCAATCCGCTCGATGTCCTGGTGAGTCCCTTCGCCGGGTTGTCGGAGATTCCCGCCGGTTCGCGGATCGGTACATCTTCTCCGCGTCGGCAAGCTGCGTTGGCGAGACTGAGAACGGATCTCGACGTGGTCGCGATCCGCGGCAATGTGGACACCCGGTTGCGTAAAGTTGCCGATGGCACCTTGGCAGCAGCCGTGATGGCAGCCGCCGGCCTGGAGCGGTCGGGATTGTTGGATCCTTCCTGGCCGGTCTTCGACCCCTCTGAGATGTTGCCCGCGCCCGCTCAGGGAGCCCTGGCGATCGAGTGCCGGCAAGACGACCACCTCGCCGACATCCTGGCACGGCTGGACCATCGCCGTACCCGGTTGGCTGTCATGGCTGAACGCGCAGTCCTGACCGGAGTCGACGCAGCGTGTACGACAGCGATCGGCGCCCTGGCGACCTGGGACCGCGACACGCTCACCCTGGCAGCCGAATTGACCAATCACTTGGGGGTTCGCTACGCCCGCGTCGTACGGCACTCGGACATCCCCGGGGCCGGCGACGAGGCCGACCAGTCGCGCGAGAGCATCGCCACTCAGGCGGTCACCATTCTTGGCCTGCTGGCGGCTGAAGAACTCCTGGCCCAACAGGAGGCTGCGCCCGAACCTGTGGTGACGCCGCCCCTGATCACGGTGCCCTCCTTCGCCCAGGTTTCGGCCGAGCCCGACGAGCCGGATCTCATCCGTGCTTACAAAGGCGAGCGGACCGTCCACCGCCCCGTCTGGTTTATGCGCCAGGCCGGCCGCTCCCTGCCGGAATTCCGCCAGGCGCGCGAGGGCATTCCGATGCTGGAATCCTGTCTCAACCCGGATTTGGCTGCGGAGTTGACCTGCCAGCCAGTACGCCGGCACAAGGTGGATGCTGCCATTTTTTTCTCCGACATCATGGTTCCGGCCCGGTTGGCAGGGGTCGAGGTGGAGATCGTCCAGGGACGCGGTCCCGTTCTGGCCCATCCGGTGCGCTGTGCGGCCGATATCGAGGCCCTTCCGAAACTCACCCCCGACGACCTGGCTCCCATCATCGATGGCGTGGCCGCATCGGTGGCCCAGTTGGGAAAAACACCGCTGATCGGTTTCGCCGGCGCCCCGTTCACCGTCGCGTCGTACCTTGTCGAAGGCGGTCCATCGCGCAGTTTCACCCACACGAAGGCGCTCATGGCCGAGGATGAGGACAGCTGGCACAAACTGGCCGAGTGGGTCGCACAAACGGCCGTCTCATTCCTGCTGGCGCAAATCGCCGCCGGAGTCCAGGCGGTGCAGTTGTTCGACTCCTGGGTGGGGGCACTGGGAGCCAATCAGTACCGCCGCTATGCGGCCCAACATTCCGCGTCGGTGTTCGACCAGGTGTCCGCGGTCAGTACGGTCCCGCGCATCCACTTCGGGACCCGTACCTCCCATCTGCTGCCCGACATGTACGCCACCGGGGCCACCGTCATGGGTGTGGACACCGTCACCAGGCTGGACGATGCTGAAAGGATGTTGTCAGGCGGCGTACCGCTGCAAGGCAATATCGACCCTGACAAACTCGCGGGCCCCTGGGACGACCTGACCAAGCATGTCCGCACAGTTTTGGCGGCAGGACAGTTCGCCCCAGGACACGTGGTCAATCTGGGCCACGGAGTTCCGCCGGAGACTGACGCGGACCGGTTGACCCAGTTGGTGGAGTTCATTCATTCCATCCCGGACCCCCAGGCTGTGGCGTGACCAGCGTTCCGGTTCCGCCCTGGTGTGTCGTGGCGCACACCCGACGTGACCTGGCCTTGGCCGAGGCGGTCAGTGCCGCTGGAGGGGTGCTCGACGAGACCGAACTGATCCGACGCCGGGAACTGCCGGCTGATGAGGTGGCTGCCGCGATGGACCGGGCCGGTCATGTCGACTGGATCGTTGTCAGTTCCCCGTTCACCGTGGATGCCTTGCGGCATGCGGGCATTGACCTGGGACGCTGGTTGGAACGGGGCGCCAAACTGGCGGCCGTGGGCCGGGCCAGTGCCACAGCCTTGGAAGAAGCCGGGCTGAGCGTCGACCTGAAACCGGATGGAAAAATCTCAGGCGGTGAAGCCCTGGCTGAGGCTTTCCCGCCAGGCAAGGGAACAGTGTTGTTGCCGGGTGCGGCTGAACTCGCCGGGACACTGCAACCGGGTTTGGCAGCCAAGGGATGGACCCTTGCGACTGTGGCAACCTATGTCACCACAGCCACTTCCAGCGTCGACCCGGTCATCGCCCGCCGGTGGCGCAACGGCGACTACCTGGCCTTCATCGCCACCGCGCCCTCGATAGTACGCGCTGCCGCGACCCTCGTGGGACCAACGCTCCCGGTGGTGGCCATCGGCCAATCATCGGCCACGGCAGCGCAAACCTGCGGATTCCCACTGGTGATCCAGGCTGGCTCAGCCAACCCGGAAGATATCGTCGCGGCTGTTCTTAAACCGCGTTAATTTCAGAGCGCGTTGACCGCAGCCGCCGCCTGGTCGTAATCCGGCTCTTCGCCGATCTCGGGCGACAGGTGGGAGTAAACGACCTTGCCGGAGGCATCAGCGATGACCACGGCCCGGGCGAACAGTCCACGCAGCGGGCCATCGACCAGTGATACGCCGAAGGTCTGCCCGAAGTCGGAGCGGAAACCCGACGCGCTGATGACATTGTCGATACCTTCGGCTCCGCAGAAGCGGCCGAGAGCGAAGGGGAGGTCCTGCGAGGTGCAGATCACGGTCGTGTTCGGCCATGATGCTGTCAGTTCGTTGAACCGGCGTACTGACATGGCGCACACGCTGGTGTCCACGCTCGGGAAGATGTTGAGAACGATCGTCCGTCCCGGGAAACTGTCATTGGTGACGTCAACCAGGTCGGTTCCGGTCAGGGTGAACCGGGGCAGGGGTGCGCCCACCTGGGGCAGGTCACCGATAGTTTGGACCGGGTCGTTGCTGAATTTTGTTAATGCCATGACTTAATGCTGTCTCAGATCGTGCCAGGGCGTCAAACAGGTCCATCGTCATGCCGAAGAATGAGATGACGATTTCTGGACAGTGGCGTCAGCCGCCCAGGTACCTCAGTACGGCCAAGACGCGGCGGTGGTCGTCGGGTGAGTTGACAAGGTCTAACTTCGTGAAAATCGACGCGATGTGTTTCTCGACCGCGCCCAGGGTGATGACCAGACTGGAAGCGATTGCAGCGTTGGAACGTCCCTGGGCCATGAGGCAGAGAACCTCGGTTTCGCGGGCAGACAACTGGTCCAATCCAGTACGGCCTGCCGCCAGTTGGGCGATGACCTCGGAGTCGACCATCGTACCCGAGTGGGAAATGACATCCAGGGCGGTGGCGATCATCGACAGGTCCTGCACCCGGTCTTTCAGCAGATACCCGACCCCGCCGCGTCCGTCGCGCAGCAGATCGCGGGCGGCCTCCACATGGACCCACTGCGACAACACCAAGAGCCCGATGTCCGGATAGGCTGCCCGGATGGCCACAGCGGCCCTCAGCCCGTCGTCAGTGTGGGTGGGTGGCATGCGCACATCCGTGATCACCACGTCGGGCCGGAACTGATCGACGGCATCCAGCAAGCCAGGCGCGTCACCGACGGCGGCGACGACCGCATGACCCAATTCGGCGAACAAACGGATCAGCCCTTCACGCAGGAGGACACTGTCCTCAGCCACCACCATTTTCATGCCAACCCGTTCCTCTCACCTCAAATCTTGCCGCATTGGCAGGATAGCAGTGAGAGTCGTTCCGGGTGTTCCTGTCACGGTCAGGTGGCCGTCGAGTGCGGCGACGCGGTCGGCCAGTCCAGCCAGACCATGCCCGGGCACCGAGACCGCTCCTCCGATCCCGTCGTCGCTGATCTTCACGACGAGGTGGTTGTCGCCGTCCGGTGTCACGCTCACGGCCACGTGGGAGGCCGACGAATGTTTGACCGCATTGGCCAAGGCCTCACACGTGACATAGTAGGCAGCTATTGCCGTCGCCTGCGGCGGTTCCTGGCTGAGGTCGTACTGCAAACGCACGGGCATCGGGCAATGGGCGGACGCTTCCAGCAATGCAGCTTTCAAGCCTCTTTCGGCCAGTACGGGCGGTGCGATGCTGCGTGACAAGGCCCTCAGTTCGGCGATGACTGTCTCGGTCAGGTGCCGGGCCCCCTGGAGCAGGCTCATGGCCGAGGCCATGTCACCTTTGGAGAGCCGGCGCTCGCAAGCGGACAGGTCCATGCCCAGCCGGATCAGTGTCTGTTGTGGGCCGTCGTGCAGGTCGCGTTCCAGGCGGCGAAGGGCGTTG
>WRFP01000137.1 GCA_009778725.1 Propionibacteriaceae bacterium | reverse complement strand
AGCGAGGACGTGCTGGGCGGGTGAAGATTCGCCACCCCGCATCTTGTACACGTACTGGACGTACGTCGCAAGATGTGGGGTTCGAATGTCGCTCGTCCGGTGCGCCGCAGCCGGGACATGGTATTTCAGCACGCTCCTGGATATCGATCAGATGTCGCCGGCCGCAGGCGGTTGAAGGAATCCGGGCAAGCGGATCCAGCGACTCCGGCGCCAGGTCAACACCGCTCTGACCAGCACTGATGCAGTGAGGAGTAGTCCCACCAGCCGAGCCCACCAAGGATCGGCCAGGAAGACCAACGTGTACGACAGCAAAACGGGCAACAGCCAACGAGCACTCCATCCGATGTACCCCAGGAAGGATGGCATGGGTACTCCCTGGTGAACCGCCACCGACCGTACCAAGAAATTAGGCCCGTTGCCGATGTAGGTCATCGCGCCCCAGAAAACCGCGCCCGTCGACAGGGCGACGAGTAAAGCTTCGGGGACCCCGGCCACCAGCGTGACCCCGGCTGAGGCGGATGACTGCGCCACCTCGAAGAAGGTCGCGTACGTGGGAGCGTTGTCCAAAATCGAGGATAGTCCGCCCGTCAGCAGATGCAGGCTGACGGTGTTCAGCCTGAGGGATCCGGCGTGCTCGTCCAGCAGCAGCAGGGCAGGCACCATCGTCATGAAGATGCCGACGAACACGGCCGCCACCTCCTTGATCGGCGCAAAGGAGAAGTGGTTGATGGTGAAGCGGACCCGCTTGCGGGAGGTGATCCAGGACAGGCCCGCTGCAGCAAGAATGCAGAACTCCCGCCAGGGTACGAAGCCCGCCCATCCACTGATCCCTGGCGCGCCGACGGAGGGCACCACGGCGACGGCGGCGATAATGACCGCAAACCAAACGATGTTTGGCAAGCCCGCAATGCCCACCAACCTCGTCGTGGCGGGTCCGTCGACGGCGTCTGTTTGGCCGGGGTCGCCGGTGTGGTCTGGGCTGTTGGACAGGGCGCAGTCGACACAATAGTAGGTGATGAGCAGCAGGGCATTGACGAACAGCCACTGTGGCCACAATCCAAGGGTCCATGTGAAGGGAACACCCCGCAGCATGCCGAGAAACAGCGGCGGATCGCCCAAGGGGGTGAGCAAGCCGCCACAGTTGGCCATGACGAAGATGGCGAAGACGACGGTGTGGGTGCGGTGGCTTCGACCCCGGTTGGAGATCAGCAGGACGCGGATCAGCAGCATCGCGGCTCCCGTCGTACCGATGAGGGAAGCCAGACACGCGCCAACCGCCAGGATGAGGGTGTTCGTCTTCGGTGTGCCAGCCAGGTTGCCGGTCACCGCGATCCCGCCCGCGACCACAAACAACCCGAACAACATCACGATGAACTGGCCGTACTCGACCATGGCATGGACAACCGACAAGGAATGTCCCATGACGACCAGCGTCACGCCTACCGGGGCGCTCAGGACGAGCGCGACCAGCAATTGATGGCCGGGTTTCTCCCACCAGCGACGGGTGACGCGGACCAACGGCGCGATGGCGATCGCCAGCAGCATCACCACAAAGGGGACGGCCATCCACCACGCGATCATGCGCCTCACCCTACCAAAGGGCACGACCGGTCACAGGAGCTTTGCACAACGACTCCCAGGGAACGGCCCAGGAGTCTCCGCGGCGTTGGCACGACACTCCCGAGGGTAGCGAATTTGCAAGATATCCTAGTCGTGGAATATACTTGCTTTCCGCAAGCAAGTAGCCAGGGGAAAAGAGATATTGCCAGTGACTGAGGAGTCCGCCGACCCAAGAACTGTACCGGGCACACCCGGCGCCGAACCCTCCACCACCCGAACCGCAACACAACAACTGACTGACGCATTGATGGAATTCATCAACCTGTCACGTTCTTTCATGACCAATGAGACGCTTCGCTTGAACCACGCCCAGTACGCCATCTTGTCCCGCTTGGAAGACTGCCCGGATGTCACTCTGACGGCAATGGCCGACTCCCTGGGATATGACCTGTCGGTCTTGTCCCGCCAGGCAGCCGCTCTGACCGAACAAGGACTGGTGGTACGGACCAAGGATCCGAGGGACGGCCGGGCCTGGATGATCTCGCTGACCGACGTCGGTCGTGAGCGCCTCACCCACGCCAGGTCGAAGCGTTTGGGCATGGTCCTGCAGGCGCTGGCGCCATATTCCGATCAGGAACGCGCCATTGCAGCCCGCATCCTGGCGTCATTCAACACAGGCTTAAGCGAAACCCTGAAGCGAAAAGGCGTTCCTTTGGGCTAGCTCGGTGGCAGGACCGTCATACCTGCCAGGATGTGAAAGGACATGATGACATCAACGAAAAGCCGTAAGACTCAGGCGAAGGGTTTCAAGCCCAAGGGCAACGCCAGTCGTCAGGGCACTGCCAAGTCCAAGGGCGCTCCCAAGCCCAAGGACACCGCTAGTTCTCAGGGCACTCCTCAGGCTAAGGGCACCACCCAGGCCAAGGGCACTCCAAAGGCCAAGGGCTCCACCCTGGTTAAGGGCACTTCCCAGATCAAGGGCACCACCCAGACCAAGAGCACCACCAAACTCAAGGACACCCCCCCTTCCAAGGACACCCCCATCACGGCCTCGCTCGACTCCATGCCCGAACTGACTCACGCCCAAATTCTCGAAGTCCTGTCTGGCTTGCTCATCGCCTTGTTTGTCACCAACCTGTCCGGCACGATCGTGAACACAGCGCTTCCGCGGATCACAGCAGCACTGCAGGCGAACGAACAGCAGTACCTGTGGGTAGTGACGGCTACCCTTCTTGCCTCGACCGCGTCGACTCCGATCTGGGGCAAGCTGGCCGACCTGTTCAACAAGAAGAAACTGCTCATGATCGGCCTGGTGGTCTTCATCCTCGGGTCCGCCCTGTCGGGCTCGGCCACCAGCCCGATGTTCCTGATCGCGGCGCGCGCCTTCCAGGGCATCGGCCTGGGCGCAATGATGTCCCTGGTCCAGGCGGTCATCGCAACGATCATCCCTCCCCGCAAGCGCGGCCGTTACATGGCCTACACAGGAGCAACCATGGCGGTGGCCACGGTCATCGGTCCTCTGGCGGGCGGATTCCTGGTCGACGCTCCCCATCTGGGATGGCGTTGGTGCTTCTGGTCGGCGGTGCCGATTGCGATCATCGCCCTGATCATCTTGCAGGTCAAACTGACTGTTCCGGTGTTCCGGCGCGAAGGCACGAAGGTGGACTGGCTAGGCGCCACACTCATCACCGCCTCGGTATCCAGCCTTCTGATCTGGATTTCCTTCGTGACCAAGGATTACGCCTGGATCTCCTGGCAGACCTTCGCCCTGGTCGGATTCTCCCTCGTTACGGCCGGTTTCGTGATCCTTGTCGAATCGAAGGTTCACGACCCGATCATCCCCCTGGGCATCATCACCATGAGGACAACCGCGCTCGCCATCCTGGCGTCGATCTCCGTCGGCGTCGGCATGTTCGGAGCCTCGGTCTTCCTCAGCCAGTATTTCCAGTTTGGTCGGGGTTTGACGCCCACCGAGTCGGGCCTGATGAACATTCCCATGATGGGCGGAGTTCTGATCTCCTCGCTGGTGATCGGCAGACTGGTGTCCAAGACCGGTTACTGGAAACCCTTCGTCGTCGCTGGCGCGATCTTGCTGACCGCAGGTTTCGCCGCCATGTCCACCATCACGGACACCACCTCGTACTGGGTCATCGGGGCCTTCATGGTCGTTTCCGGTCTGGGCCTGGGCATGACGATGCAAAACCTGGTTCTCGCCGTTCAGAATTCCATTTCAGTACGCGACGTCGGTGCCGCATCCGCGTCGGTGACCTTCTTCCGCTCCCTCGGTGGCACCATGGGCATCTCGATCCTGGGATTCATTTTCCAGAACCGTTTGACAAGCCAGGTCACCGGTGGGGCCACCGGCCTCATCCAGCAAGCAGTCATGTCTGACATCCAGAGCAACCCTGCTTTGGCACCGGTGTGCGGTGCGTTGCAGAACGCCACGCCGGATCAAATGGCCCAGATCATGACTCAGTGCCCCAACACCAGCCAGTTACTCGGCGATCTCACCTCCGCTCAGAGCACCGGTGGCACATCCATGGACTTGAGCCAGTTCACGTACGATCCCTTCCGAATTCTGATGGAGCAATCCATCGGCAACAGCATCGGTCGCCTGTTCCTCATCGGAGCCGTCGTGTCGGCGCTGTCGATCATCGCCATCTTGTTCATGCGCTCCACCAAACTGCGCACCCACTTCGAGGATGCTCCCGCCTGACCCACCCACCGATGCTGACAACGGTCTGGTCGATCCCTCCCGGAAATCAGACCATTCCCCGAACAGCCAAACCAGTTGTGGCGGGCACGTGATGGCTTACCACCTGCCGAGTTTTGCTCAGCCGAGGCCGTCGGTGTCTCGAAGTCTCCAGGGGTGCCGACAGTGCGGCATACTGTGACCTGTGGCGGATGACATGTACGGGCAACTGACCCTCATCACCGGTCCAGAGCAGTTCCTGGCCGAGCGCGAAATGGCACGATCTGTTGCCCGGGCACGAGCCCTGAGACCCGAGGCTGCCGTCACCACCTCCTCGGCTGGCGACCTCGTACCCGCGCTGCTGGAGCAGATGACCGGTGCCGATCTGTTTTCCTCTGCCACGATCGCCTGCATCACCGGCACGGAGAAGGTGCCGAAGGATGTCGAAGCCAGCCTGAAGCAGATCGTCCAGCACGTACCCGACAACACCGCCCTCATCTTCGCCCACGCCGGGGGCAATCAGGGCAAGGCCCTGCTCCAAGTCCTCACGGCCGCCGCGACCACGGTCATCGCGTGCCCCACGATCAAGCCCTGGGAACTGGCATCCTTCGTAACCCAGGAGGCCCGCACTCATGGCAAGACCATCGGGGCGGCGGCGGCTCAGGGCCTGGTCGACTCCGTCGGCCAAGACACGCGCAGTCTGGTCGCAGCAGTGTCTCAACTGATCTCAGACACCGATTCTGACACGATCTCCCCCGCAGTCGTGAACCGCTACTTCGCCGGGCGTGCGACAGTCACCGCCTTCGCCGTCAGCGATGACGCTCTGGCAGGCCGGGTCGGAGAAGCCATCTTCAAACTGCGCTGGGCCTTGTCAACCGGTGTGGCTCACGTCCTGGTCACCTCAGCCCTCGCGAACTCCTTGAGACAGATCGGGCTCTATCTGGCTATTTCCGTTCATCGCCAGCCCACCGCCGCCGAGATCTCGGTCCCGCCGTGGAAACTGAAAGATGTGGCCGCCAGTGCCAGTTCTTGGTCACCGCGCGCAGTCGCCGGCGCCATCCGCGCCGTCAGCCAAGCCGATGCCCAGATCAAAGGCGCCGCCCAAGACCCCGACTTCGCCCTGGAACGCCTGATCATCCGCTTGGCCGCTCTGCGCCGTTCCTCCCAGGAAACCCGCCGTCACTAGGAGCGTGCTGAAATACGCTGTTCCGAGCGAGGACGTGCTGGACGGGTGAAGATTCGGACCCCGCATCTTGTACACGTACTGGACGTACGTCGCAAGATGTGGGGTTCGAAGATTCGCTCGCCCGGTGCGCCGCAGCCGGGACATGGTATGTCAGCACGCTCCTAGGTGGCTGGTGCCGAATGGGCTATTTCTGACGGGATGTTGGTGGGGGTGATCCTCGGGTTGGTGCGATGGTGTCGGTGGGCATGTCTGAGGCAGTGGTGGCCGGTGTCATGGGCGCAGT
>WRFP01000136.1 GCA_009778725.1 Propionibacteriaceae bacterium | reverse complement strand
TCCCGCAACACCCCCGGCACCGGCCTGGGCCTGTCGATCGTCGACCACACCATCACCACCCACGGCGGCACCATAGCAGTCTCCCGAGCCGACTCCGGCGGCGCCAAGTTCACCGTCCGCCTCCCCGAAGTCACCCCCGACGAAGGCATGTGACAGCTCACATCAAAGACTGGTCATTGTTCGCATCCCACAAGTCGATGAAGGACTGGTTCCACCACTTCAAGGGTCGGGCTCATCCTTCGGGGCGCAGTAAGGGGAAGAGGATGGTTTCGCGGATTCCGGCGTCGGTGAAGAGCATCATCAACCGGTCGATGCCGAGTCCGACTCCGCCCATCGGGGGGGCGCCGAATTCTAGGGCGCGCAGGAAGTCTTCGTCGAGCTGCATGGCTTCGGGGTCTCCACCGGCTGCTCGAAGCGATTGGTCGGTCAGGCGCTCGCGCTGGATGACGGGGTCGATCAGCTCGGAGAATCCCGTGCCGCGCTCGACTCCGCCGATGATCAGGTCCCAGGCTTCGACCAGGCGGGGGTCGTCGTGGTGGAGCCGGGCCAGGGGCTGGGCGATGGCGGGGAAATCGTAGACGAAGGTCGGCCGGCTGAGGTGGTGTTCGACCAGTTCGGAGTACAACTCCATGGCCATCTTGCCCTGGTCGAGTTTGGGGTCGTACGTGATGCCGCGCTGGTCGGCGTACGTCCGCAACTGGTCGAGGCTGGTGTCGATGCTGACTGCTTCGCCGAGCGCCTCGGAGATCAGGTCGAAGCACTTGGCCCAGGGCCAGTCGCCGTCCAGGTCGATGTCGGTCCCGTGCAGGGTGACCCAGCGCCGTCCCAGCGCCGCGTCCGCCGCCTGCTGAATGATCCGGCGGGTGATGTCGGCAACGGTGAACTGATCTTGCCAGGCGGCATAGAACTCCAGCATGGAGAATTCGGCCGAGTGCGCCGAGTCGATGCCCTCATTGCGGAAGATGCGCCCGATCTCGTACACCCGGTCGGCCCCCCCGACCATGGCCCTCTTCAGGTACAACTCCAGCGCGATCCGCAAAGTCATGCCGACATCGAAGGCGTTCAGATGAGTACGGAACGGCCGCGCCGCCGCGCCGCCGTGGATGAGTTGGAGGACCGGCGTCTCGATCTCCAGGAAACCTTCCTCGTCGAGGGTCGACCGGATCGATTTCATGACCGTCGAGCGAGTACGAACCATGTCGCGCGACTGCGGCCGTACCACCAGGTCGGCGTACCGCTGCCGTACCCGAGTTTCCTCGGACAAGCCCTTATGAAGAACCGGCAAGGGCCGAAGCGCCTTGGACGCCAGCTGCCAGGACGTGGCCAAAACCGACAATTCACCACGTTTGGATGCGATCACCCGCCCGGTCACCTCGATGAAATCGCCGAGGTCGACGTCGGCCTTCCAGGCGTCCAGACGGTCCTGGCCCACCTCCGCCAGCGAGATCATCACCTGGAGTCGCTCGCCCGTGGTCTGAGCGTTGAAGCTCCCCTGCAGGGTGGCAAAACACAACTTGCCAGTGTTCCGCTGGAAGATGACGCGGCCGGCCACGCCGACAACCTCGTCCGTCTCTTCACCGGGAGCCAAATCCCCCCACCGGGCCCGCACCTCAGCCAGGGAGATGGTCCGTGGCACGCTCACTGGATAAGGCAGTGTGCCCTGCGCCAACAACCGTGCACGCTTGTCCAGGCGTACCCGCATCTGCTCACTCAAGTCGGCAGGTTCGAACACGTCCGGTGTCTCAGGGGTTTCAGTCACGGGACCACACTACCCTGCGACGACCCAGCAATGCCGCTGCTGGGCTGGCGTACAATCCCATGTCATGCGTGCTTCACATGGTCACGACCCGCGGTTGGTGCCCGACCGGTCCCGACCCGGGTCGTGGATCGTGCGCGTGGGGGGAGCGGACCAGTCCTACATCGACACCCGGGACCCGACCTATCTGGAGTTTGACTACGCCCAACAGATCGCATTCGTGATCGAGGCCGCCTTCCCGCCGCGGGCCCGGATCACCGCCATCCACGTCGGTGGCGCGGGCATGACGATCCCGCGGTACATCGCCTACACCCGCCCGACTTCCGGCCAGATCGTCTTCGAACCCGACGCCACGCTGACAGAGGCAGTACGGGAAGTCGCCCCCCTGCCACGCAACAGCGGAATCAAGGTACGCCCGGTTGACGGTCGGAGCGGCCTGGCCGAAATCCCCGATGCCTACGCCGACCTGATCGTGATTGATGCCTTCGCAGGCGCCAGTGTGCCCCCCGACTTGGGGACCACCCAATGGTTCGCCGATGTCCGCCGGGTCCTCAACCCGTCCGGAACTCTGGCAATGAACATCACCGGTTACGCCACCGCCGAGTACACCCCCCGGATCTTGGCAACGATCATGACCCAGTTCTCGCCAGTGACCATCGGCGCCGAGCCCTCCGCCTGGAAGGGCCGCCACTTCGGCAACTTCGTCATCGCCGCCGGTCCCGGAGCCGATCCCTACCAATGGGAACAGCGCAGCCGCGGCAACCCTTTCCCCTATCGCCTGCTCTACGGCCTGGAACTGGACCGCTGGGTTGGCGCCGCCCGCCCCTTCACCGACGACGACAGCCAGACTTCCCCACAACCACCCTGGGGTCTGACATTTTTTTCCTGAGCGACCCGTCGTACCCCCTGTTGTCGTGACGCATACCATGGCCGATGCGCCACAATAGACCTATGACAAACTCCCCGGACACCCCTCAGCCGAGACCGCCCAAGAAGCCCCCTCGTCGGCATCATCGGGCCTGGGGCTGGTTGGTCGTCCTGGTGGTCGTCATCCTCGTCGTGGGTGGGGTTTTCGGCACCCTGCTCGTCTCCAACGCTGTGACGACCAGCAAGTACGCCGATTCGATCACGTCGGATGACAACGTCGGTAGTCTGTCTTGTTCGATCCTCGGCTCAAGCCCGGTCCCGATCGTCTCCGGTACGTCCTTCGCGTCCCTGCGCCACGGTGTCGGCTGGTACGAAGGCAGCGCCCTGCCTGGTCAGGTTGGCAATTTCGCCGTGGCCGGTCACCGGCTCGGCTGGGGCCAACCCTTCGCACACTTGGACAGACTTCAGGTGGGCGATCAACTCCAGGTCACCGCGCAGGGAACCACGTACACCTACACCGTCATCACGGGCCCGACGGTGGTGTCCGACAAGCAGTCCGATGCCCTGGCCAGCGTCCCCGCAGCCGCCGGTCGCGTACCCTCGAAGGCCCTGCTGACCCTGACCACCGCCGCGAGCCTGCTGCCCTCCCCCCACCGCCTGGTCGTCGTCGCCGAACTCACCAGTACGAAATAGGCTCGTGTCAAACCCGCCAAGATTCAACAAGCTGTCCTGCAAGAAGAGTTAAGCTGGACCCATGTCAGACCTAGAAGCCCTTGTCCAAGCGATTAAAAATGAGGCGATTGTCTGGGGCCGGGTGACCCTGTCTTCGGGCCGCGAAGCCGACTATTACGTCGACATGCGCCGGGTCACGCTGGATGGCGCGGCTGCCCCCCTGGTCGGGCGGGTCATGCGCGCCCTCACCGAAGATTGGCAGTACGACGCTGTCGGCGGACTGACGCTCGGCGCGGATCCGGTCGCCACGTCCATGCTCCACAGTGCGGCGGCCACCGGACAACGCCTGGACTGCTTCGTCGTACGCAAGGAACAAAAGACTCACGGCCTGCGCCGCCAGGTCGAAGGCCCGGACATCCAGGGCCGACGGGTCCTCGTCGTGGAGGACACCTCAACCACGGGAGAGTCGGTGCTCCAAGCCGTCAGGGCGGTCCAGGCGGCCGGCGGAATCCCGGTCGGCGTGGCGGTGGTCGTCGACCGTGCCACCGGTGCCAAGGAAGCAATCGAAGCCGCGGGCCTGACCTACAGGTACGCCGTTGGTGCAGCCGACCTCGGCTTCGGGTCCGCCTGACGATAGTGGTGCGTCGTGGGTATCGGGAACCCTGAATACACCGATTGCTGGCGTTGTGGGCGACTGCGTGGGGGTGCGTCGTGGGTATCGGGTAAGATTGCATCTTATGGCTGAAGAAACCCCAGATGTCGGCGTGCGCCGGGGGAAGGTCCTGAAATGGCTGTCCCTCGCAGCCCGCGTGATTCTCGGAGCGGCCATCATGATTGCTGGTTTGCTCAAGGTCGGCGACCTGCATCAAGCCGTGGTGGCAGTACGGGCGTACCAACTGCCAATACCCGCTGAATTGGAAACCTGGATCGGGTACGGCCAGCCGATTGTCGAAATCTTGCTCGGCGTTCTGATCTTGGCCGGACTGTTCACCCGCTGGACCGGCCTGCTGGGCGCTGTGCTGATGCTGGTGTTCATCGCTGGGATCATCTCGGTCTGGGTACGGGGCCTGTCGATCGATTGCGGATGCTTCAGCGACGGTGGCCTACTTCTGCCTGGTCAGAGGACCAAATACTTCGAGGACATCATGCGTGACGTGGGCCTGGTGGTGTGCGGCGTCTGGCTGGTGATCTTCCCTCACAGTCCCATTTCTGTTGACTCCTGGGTAGCCGGGACCGACACCAAGGAGGCATGACCCGTGTCAGCCAAGAAACCGTCGACCCCAGGAAAGTCCTCTGCGAGCCGCAGGGAGGCCCTCAGGATCAAGCGCGAGGCCGAGGCCAAACGCCAGCGCCGCAACCGTCTCTTGGGAGCCATCGTGGGTGTGGTCGTGCTCGCCGTGATCGTGACAGTCGTGGTGGTCGTGGTCAACCGCGGTTCCGGGCCGGGCACGCCGACCCTGGACACCCCGACGGCGACCGGGACCTCGACCGCTCTCACCGGGCAGATCGACCCTCCGGACGGCGACTCCCAGCGTGCCTGGATCACGGTGCCCAGTTCGAACACCAAGCCCGACGCGCTCATCGTCGACATCCACACCGACTACCAGTGCCCGTACTGCCGCATGGCTGAGGACGCCTACGCGACCATCTTCGAACAGTTGAGTGACCGCGGCGACATCATCCTGCGCCAACACACCCGGACCTTCCTCGACGGTATTGGCAATCAAACAGTCGCCATGTCGACAAAGGCCGCCGTGGCAGCCGCCTGTGTCGATGTCGCGGCCCCGGACAAGTACGCCGCCTACCACAACACCTTGTTCGCCCAACAACCACAGACCGAGGGCAACGGTTGGACCGATTCCCAGTTGACCCAGGATTTCCCCGCGAGCATCGGTTTGACCGGTGATGCCCTGGCGACCTTCCAGAGCTGTTACGCCAACCAGTCGACGCTGCAGTGGGTACGCGATGTCGAATCCAACAATCTCCACGTCGTCGCCAACAAAGATGGTTTCCCCCCCTATCTCTTCGGAGGCACGACCACCCAGACCGACACCGACGGCAAAATCACGGGCACCAAGGGCGCCCAGTACGGAGTAGCCGGAACACCCACCTTCTTCGTCCAAGGCAAGCAGTTCTCCCTGACCGACCTGTTCGACAACTCCTGGAACCCGACGATCGCCCTCAATCCCGACGCGCTGCTGGCATTCCTCCAGCAGGTCGCCCAGTCATGATGTCATGAACCCTTATATCACCCTGAATATCGCGTAAGAAAGTACCCTCTGGACCATCGTCATTGCGGGTAGGGGCTGACTGGATGTCAGTTGGAGGCGGTAGAATGGTATCCCGCTAGGGGCGGATTGGTGCCGCCGACGAGGAGAAGTAATGTTCGAGAGATTCACGGACCGCGCACGCAGAGTCGTTATCTTGGCTCAAGACG
>WRFP01000135.1 GCA_009778725.1 Propionibacteriaceae bacterium | reverse complement strand
TCTCCAGTAGCGCCACGAGAGCCTTTCGGGCGGCGTCATACACGAGCGCGAAAGCGCCTTCCGGGTCATCCGCAGCCACGCGGCGAGCCGTGGCCAGGTGCGTGTCGGCTTGGCTGAGTAGGAAGTCGGCCCGGTCTCGGCTGGCGGGCACTTGTTGAAGTTCACCTGTTTTCAGCATGGCATCGATCGCGTCGCGGCCCTGATCCCATCTCATACGCCGGTCTCCTTCACGGGCACCTCTACAAGCGGACGTTGCTTGACGGCTGCAACGAATATGTCTTTGGCTGGAGGATCATCCCAGTACGATCCGGCCAGCCGACGAATGTTGACTGCTCGGTGCAACCTGGCGGTGGCTCTTTCGGCGATGATGTCGAGAGCGTCGAGCGGTGCGGAACCGATAACAAGAACGTCGACATCGCCAGGGACGCCTCCCGGCTCGCCTTCATGCCGGGCCGCCCAGGATCCGTAAATGTATGCCTTGTCGATCCCGGCCACTCCGCTCAACTCCTCGGCTAGCACTGGCAACGGTCCATAGGTGGTCTCGAGCAGATCGCCCAATGGTGTGGTGATCCGGGTGGGCTCGGGACGGCGTACCAGGCGCTGGTTGCCCGCCCGGCGATCGACGAGCAACCCGGAGTCAACTAGGCGTCCCACTTCTTGAGCCGTGGCTTTCAGGGAGGCGTTCGCTAGGCTAGCTAGTTCGGTGACGCTAAACTCCCGGTTTGGCGACAGGTAGACGGTGGCCAACACGTCGCCCTGGACGCCCGAGCGCAAGATAGGTAAAAGTGCTGGCGGTGGAACTCTCATAAGAAGACATCTTAGCATGTTGTCTTAGGTGACTAATTCCAGGACTTGCGCAAGACAGGCCTGACCTACCTGGCGCTGAACGGCGCGACTGTCCGAGAACTCCAGATTATTGCCGGACACACCACAGCAACGGTGGCGATGCGCTATCAGGAGGTTGTCGACGACCACTTGACCGGGGTGTGTGCCCGGCTGTCGCAGCAAATCGACGAGAACGGGCGATGAACCCCATCGGCTCAAGCTCTTGTCATGCCACCGTCATACCACAAGTGTGATGATGTAGCATGACGGTGGCATGAGGGAGTAGCATGATCACATGACCGACAGCATTCAGGAGCAGCTTCCGAAGATCGTTGCGCGGCTGCGAATCTTGGGCCAAGACCTGTGCGACGTTGAAGTCAAGTCCTCCGTCGAAAAGTTGCCCAAATCGATGCCCGAGACTTTGAGCGCATTCGCCAACGGATCCGGTGGGATCCTCATTCTTGGCCTGGATGAGCGAGATGGCTTTGGTGTGGCCAGCGGTTTCCGATCGACACAGATTCGGGAAGCCTTGGCAGGGACTTGCGCCGATCGCCTCTCCCCGCCGCTGCGGCCCGCCATCGAGATCATTGAGTTTGAGGGCGCGCAAGTGGTAGCCGCTGAGATCGAGCCGCTCATGCCATCGGACAAGCCATGTTTTGTCAAGGAACGCGGCATGTACCAGGGCAGTTACATTCGCACTGGAGACGGAGATCGCCGGCTATCGCACTATGAGATTGATCGCCTCGTCGAAGAACACCGGCAGCCGCGCTGGGATGAGGAAGTAGTGGAGGAAGCCAGCTTCAGCGATCTCGACCCGAGCCTTGTGGCAGCGGTTGTAGCAAGGCAGCAACGACTACGCCCCCAACTGTTCGGCACGGGAGAAGCCGAGTCTGTTCTGCAAGGGCTGTACGCCCTACGCCAGGATAATCTGGGAACCCTGCGGCCAACTTTGGCTGGATTACTGACCTTGGGAACCTACCCGCAGTACTTCTTCCCGCGCCTGAACGTGACCTTCGCGTCCTACCCTTCAGACTCGAAGTCAGCCATCCTAGGCGGCACAGAACGCCTGCTCGACTCCAAGTCGTTGGTTGGGCCGATTCCTTCTTTGGTGCAGGAAGCAACGTCGCTGGTGCTGCGCAACGCCAGGATTGGCGGACACATGGAAGGCGTGTTCCGAACCGAAGTGCCTGAGTACCCACTCTTGGCGGTACGAGAGGCGATCACCAACGCGCTGATGCACCGCGACTACTCCCATCTGGCCCGAGGCACCCAGGTACAAGTGAACCTGTTCACGGACCATCTGGAAGTTCTCAATCCGGGTGGACTGTATGGGACGGTGACAGTAGCCAAACTGGGCAGCCGTGGGCTGAGTTCAGCACGCAACCAGAGACTTGCCACACTCCTCGAAGAGGTGCCTTACCCCGAGGGCGGGATTGTGGCCGAAAATCGGGGAACCGGCTACCTGCTGATTGAGGCCCAACTAGCTGAGGCGGGGATGACGCCGCCTGAAGCTGACGATGACATCAGTTCGTTCTCTCTCATATTTCGTCGGTTCGGCCAACAGTCAGGACCGGTGGTCCCGCGCCGTGCCGTCCCGTCACAGCAGGCTATTGAGGCGTTCTTGGCCAGCAAGCGAGTTGCCTCAACCGGTGATTTGGTACAAGCGACAGGGCTCAGCCGGTCTGCTGTCGGGCAGCACCTGCGGTCGTTGATGGACGCCGGGAAGGTTGAGACCACTCATCCAACCAAGAGCCGGTTCCAGCAGTACCGCTGGCTTGGGTAGCCGAAACCGTTCGAGCGTTCGCATGGTGGCTCAACTGGTATTCTCGTCAAAGAGGAGGCCGGGCAGTCCAGATGGACAGTCAAAGGAGCACCTCATCAACAACAGCACCTGCCGAAAGCGGGTGCTGTTAGTTTTTCCGGCCAGTTCTGTTGGTTCGGGGCCGCTTGTCGGTGAGGGTCATGCGCAGTTGGTTGGCGATGGCAGGGTCGATCATCGACCGGCGGGCGGCGGTGTCGATGGCCTGGTTGAGGAGGTCGGGTCGCACTGAAGTGGCGGCACCCTGCTCGATGGCGGTCTGCGCCGTGACGGTCGGAATCTGCTCCCACCAGCCCCTCTGGGTGGAGTTCAACTGCTCGTAGTGGATGGTCAATCCGGCTGGCGTCTCCCGCCGCCGAATCGGGTACTTGCGGCCGCTGACCGTCACATGCAGCAGCGTCGGGTTGATGTCACACAGGTCGAGCACATCGAGTGCGGTGTCGTGGGACAGCACGGCCGTCGGGTCGCGTGTCCACAGCACGGCCTCCATCAGGTGGTCGTTGGCTCCGACTGGCCACTGCGGGAAACGGTAGACGCCTTGGGAGATGCGGGTAAGCCCGCCTCGGGACGCCAGTTTGGCTACCTCGACCACCGGTACGTCAATTCGGTAGGCATCCGCTGTGGTGATGTAGCCGTACTGGTCGACTACTACGTCCCACAACCATTCCGCGCCGCTATGAGCAAAACTATACCTTTCTAGGTACAGTTTTGCTTGCCTGCCTAAGCCGATCGTAGGCCAGCCGAGCAGGCAGAGAGTCTTTCGTGTATGAGACGATATGAGACGATGTATAGGATCATCGTTGCACGCGTGGTAGGATATCAGTCATGAGTACGGTAAAGGAAGGCCCGGTCTTGACGGTCGTGCCGGAGATGGTTCAGGTGAACGACTCGCGCGATTCGGATTGGATGAACGCGTTTTGGGGCATTGTGCGCCGGGAGGCTGCAGCCGGCCGGGCGGTTCAGGTGGTGCCGGTTCAGGTGTCGTACACACCCGCCGAGGTAGCACGCATGGTGGGCGTATCCAAAGCGACGGTGATTCGTCGGATCGAGGATGGCACCGTGAAGGCTACACGGCGCGGGACGCATTATCGTATTCCTGAGCCTGAGGTGTACGTCTATAGCCGCGTGTTGGCCGACCGGATGGCAAGTCTGGTGGCCGATGATCTCGACTTCTGAGCGTCAACGGGTCTTCATCGACGCCGATGTGCTGGCGCATCCGGTGTCACGAAGTCTGATTTTGTTCACCTCGATTCACCCGTATACACCGTTCACGGCCTGCTGGTCGCTGGCCGCCGAGGCAGAGGCAGACGCGGCACTTGCCAGCCAATGGGAACACACCGTCAAGGCCGGCGGGCAGGGGCGCAGCCGGCCGTTGGGTGTGGCTGCGTTGCGCAAAAACCGGGCGTCATCAGACTGGGCAGAACTGGTGCTCGTCGCCGACGCCACGAACGCGGATATGGCGATGCTGGTGGACACAAGCTCAACTGACCGGCATATCCTGGCGGCGGCCCATGCCGCCGGATGCCGAGTCGTCGTGACCCAGAATGTGCGCGACTTCGGGCGCGCCGACTTGGATCGGCTCAACATGGTAGTCGTGTGCCCAGATGTGTTCTTGTCCGTCATGGTCAATGGCGCGGCCTATACGTTCGCGTTGGAGTCCATCGCGGCAGGCCGCTCCCGCGAACCACGCGCGCCCGCCGCAATCCATCAAACGTTGGGGCGAAGCCATCCTCGCCTTGTGTCGGTGTTCGCCGACCTGTTCCCCGACGTGACGCCTGCTCAGGCTGAGAATCAGCCGGCCGAGGTGTTCAGGGGCAGCCGGTGCTTGGCATGCGGCAAGCAACTGACCGATCCTGCGTCCTTGAGCCTGGGAGTTGGCCCCGAATGCCACCGCCGATCCTTGTGACTTCCCGCCCCATGGTTAGTCGGTTTCGTCGGAAGAGATGACGCCTTCGTGGCCGCTGAGTGTGCCTTCTTCGATCATTCGGTAGAGGTCGGGGTTGTCATGTTTGTCCTTCTCGAAGCGTAGATGGTAGCGCTTTACGGGCAGTCGGCCGATTCCCGACTCGACTCGCTGCCCTCAGTCCATGCAGCTTTTGAAAAGTTGTCCAGTAGCGCTCTCAGGAGGGTGAACTTTCGTGCCACGCAAGACCCGATCTCGGTTGGTGCCGATGGTTGTTTTACCAGTGGACTCGCGGACGCCGCCTGAGCCGCACGAAGTTGAGGTTGCCTGGATACTGGCTCGCCATTTCGGCGTGGTCGTTGAGTTCCTGCGGCCATCCGAGGGGTACAAGATGAGGGTTATAGGCCAAAATGTGTGTCTGGCTTGGGCGTGTCAGGTGGGTGTCGGGGTCGTTCAAAGAATTCCTAGTCAAATATCATCTGACTAGGAATTTTACTTGTGCGCGAGAGAGGAGTTGAACCTCCACCCCGTAAACCGGGACTGGCACCTGAAGCCAGCGCGTCTGCCATTCCGCCACTCGCGCGCTCGGAAAACATTAGCACATCACGCGGTTAGACATAAAGACGTGTGGGTGAGTTGTCTCGGGGGTACGGCACCGCGTCACGGCGGATCTTTCCTTGGGCACCCCCTGTCCGGCACCCCATCGGGTGGCCTGCCATGATCGGGCACTAGATCACCATTCATTGGGCGAGTAGGCACTTCATTCAGCACCTCGCAGTACGGCATTCCTGCGACTGAACCTCCGCCCGTACTGATGTCTCATGATGCGGACCATGGCTCTGCGGAATGTCGGAAGGGCGTGCTAGCCTGTGTGGCATGTTTCATCGAGACCAGGTTGTTCCTGCCGCCGCTCATGGCGCGGTCTTGATGTGTTGTCGAATGCTCTGAGGGCAGTGAGAGCAAAGCGCGGCCTCGTCCGTACACTAGTCTCGTAGGCTTGAGTAGTCTCCCGACTCTCACACTGTCCTGTTGTCTCCACGTACACCATTAAATTTCGACAAGGAAAACCAATGACATTTCATCCTGACACCCTGGCGGTGCACGCCGGACAAGAAACAGCCGACCCCACCACCCATTCGCGGGCGGTTCCGATCTATCAGACGACCTCGTACGTCTTCGACAACACCCAACATGCCGCGGACCTGTTCGCTTTGCGG
>WRFP01000134.1 GCA_009778725.1 Propionibacteriaceae bacterium | reverse complement strand
CGTCCAAGAGGCCCTCGACGAGGCGAGCAAGAACCGTACCACCGTGGCGATCGCCCACCGGCTGTCGACCATCCAGAACGCCGACCGGATCATCGTCCTCCAGGCGGGCCAGATCACAGAGTCCGGAACCCACGAAGAACTGTTGGCACTCGACGGTCTCTACGCCCGGTTATACAGCGAACAAGATGCCGTGCCAGACATCGAGTCCGAGCCGCACGCGGATGAGTCAGGTTCTGGGCAGCTATAACTTCCCAGAATATCTAGAACGAGCGTGCAATGGGCCCAAGGTGCGAGGGCGGCTGGTTGGAGGGGGCGCCTGGTTCCTCAGGCGGTGGTGCGAACGATGATGTCTGGGGTGGAACCGACGGTCCCGGTCCGTAGTCGGGCTGTGAAGTCCCAGGCTGCGCATTCAGGGGTTGTGGAGTGAGAGGTTGTGGAGTCCCAGGTTGCGTGGTCCCAGACGGATATCCGGCTGGCTGGTACGCCGGCTGCGCGCCCGTGGGGCCGTAGGTGGGGGCCCCGTAGTTTCCGGCAGATGCAGCGAAGGAGCTGTTCTGGCGAGACCACTTGGACCGGCGGACTCCAGTGACGATCAGGAGGGCGAGACCAGCACCAAAGACGAATAAAGAGCCCACGACTCGGCCTACCTCGACTGGGATATCGCTGGTAGTGCTGGTGGTGCCAACAGTTACAGTATTATCCGTCGACCCAACCTTGTACGTAAATGCCGCACCTGCCGTCTGGCAGGCCACTGAATACTTCCCGCCGGTGGTTGTCTTGAATGTCGCTTCCAGCGTGTAGTCACCGACCACTTGAGGGGTCACGCTGGTGTCGAAGTCCAGGATGTTCCCCGACGGATCCTCGACGCCGCAATGTGCGCCATCGCCGCTGCCTTGAGAAAACCAGATCCCGTACGTCTGCACGGCCTGAAGAGTGAGGTCTACTACCGAGCTATCCGTGGGATGGCTGGGTTGATCAGCTACTCCGCCGATCGTTGTGCCGGGTGTCGCAGAACTTCCGCCGAGGCTATTGGCGATTCCGATGAAGCACATCACGAGTAGAACAGCGCCGGCGATGAAACCAGCGTTCCCTGGCTTCTTCTTCATGATTATGGGCGGTCCAGGAACCCCCGGACTAGGCATTGTCGGTGACGTAGTCATCATGTTTCCCTTCTCGACAGTGGGAGGGCAGATGGTTCTGCCTCACGTTTATAAAAATTCTACTGTACCTTTTTCTCAGGTAGTCCTGAGCAAACCGCCCCGGGCCTGACCGCCACCACTGTTGGGATACCGTTTTGATCTCCATTTGACATCACAAATATCAAGATCAGACATGAATCAGGCAGGGCAAGTACACCAAGAAACTACCTGTTTTCAAGGTATTTCATATATGAGTCGCGACAAAAGAATACGAATTACTTAGCAATGACAAACGCACGATGCGTGCTATATAACAATGTCACATTCACGCGCGATCCATGGGACTCAAGTCCCAGAAATCCATCTCACGACACGGTATAATCTCAGGAATATATGGGACTTAAGTCCCATGTTCCCGGCCGATCGACACGTAATCAGGTCCGTGGCAAGTACAACTAACATTGCCCGTAACGTTAAAACGACTGCCCGCTGGACCCGGGGAACGAAGGAGGCTGGTAGGTCGGGGGCTGGAACGACGGCCCTTGCCCGCTGGACCCGGGGTACGAACCAGGCTGCCCGGCTGACCCGGGGAACGACGAAGGCTGCCCGGCCGATCCAGGGTAGGAAGACCCCTGGCCAGGCTGCTGACCGGGCATCGCACCCGGTGCAGGTTGGGGCGAGCCCGGGTAAGAGGACGGCGCATAGGACGGTGACTCGTAGGACGGTGACGGGTAGGTAGGAGTACCCTGTCCCGCCGGAACTGGTGGATATGGCGGTTGCTGGGGCGGAACCGCTTGTCCCGGTGCATAACCAGGCTGCGGGGCAACGGGCGGATAGGCGCCCGGCTGATACACCTGCGGCGCGCCCGCGGTTCCGTACGTGGCAGCACCGTAGTACCCACCAGCCGCAGCATAAGAACTGTTTTGACGAGTCCAGGAGGACCGGCGCACACCAGTGACAATCAAGACAACAATTCCGCCGATGACACCGAGAATCATGACGAGGATGCCCACCAAGACTCCACTACCGACTTTGGTGGCGTCAATCGTCGACGCGATCTTGTACTGGAACGGCGCGCCAGTCGACTGGCAGAGGACGGAATACTGCCCACTATCGTTGGCCCAGAATGTCGCCACCAGCGTGTAGTTATTCACGGTCTGACTCGATGTTCCGGAGGTGGGGACCACACTCACCTCATTTCCCGCCGGATCCTGGATGTCGCAATTGCCACGACCGTTGTCGGAGAACCAGAGCCCGGTCGTCTGGCCACCAGTGAGAGTCACCTGTGCCACCGCTTGGTCGGTTGGAAAACTGGGCTGACTGGTCACGGCACCCACCGCCCCGCCAGCGGATCCCACGATGATACTGATACCACCGACGAGGCCGGCCACGATCAGAACCAGGCCGACAATGAAACCGGCGGCCCCAGGCTTCCCCTTCGTAGCTGGTGGCAGTCCAGGTCCTCCAGGACCAGGCATGGCCGGTAACGTAACCATCGTTCTTCCCTTCACGATTGAGTCAGGACAGGTTGTCCTTCCTCCCGTCTTAAAAAATTCTACTGCACCTGGTTCTCAGACGACTCTGAGTTAACAGACCAGTCCGCCGCCCACCCTGGCCCGAATCCACCGACTGATGGCTGCGACGCCAGCGATCGATTCGGGCCTGGCCCGAATCCACCGATCCATTGCTGCTCCGCGACCCTGTGGATTCGAACCTGGTCTGATATCGACCAGCAAGCACAACGATGGCCCAAGTGGTTCCGCGTGTCACGACAGAAACCCTGCGCAGTCGCCCTCTCACAACCCTCTACACTGAAGGTTATGGCCACAGAAAACCTGAATGCTGCTATCAATCTGAGACTCGAACTGCTCAATCTCCCCCGCGTCCACGACCGGGAACTGGAGACCATGGCTGAACTCGTCCACCCAGTTCTCGCCCGCCAACGCGAATTGTCCCGCCGTCTGGCCGAGCGGTTGTCTCCGGTCGACACCCGGATCGAAAATTTCCTGGTCAATTATCTCGGTCTGCCTGAAGGAACAGTGATCCTCCCCCGGCGTACTTTCGTCCTCGACCAGCCTGGGCTGGCTCGCAGCATGAGTCTGCCCGCTCACGAGGATTCCTTCGCGTCGCCCACCCTGACCAGCTATCGCTTGCACAACGGCATCCTCCACAATCCGGCCAGCGACAAGCGTACGACAGCCGGGGTTTTCCACGTCGCCGAGGGCGGGCTGCCCATTCCCGACGACAAGTTCGCTGTGCCCCGCGACGTCTTCGCCACCATTCTGCGCGCCAGTTTCCAAGCCCCCGACGACATGACCACCGTGCCGTACACTGCCGGGGAAACCGACGCGGCCCATTGCTGGGTCTCGATCCTCCTACGTCCCCTGGTCTGTCCGGCGGTTCAGGGCTTCACCAACGAAAAGTCCTTGGAAGTACGGTTTTTCGCCCCCGCCTCCCTGGTGTCGAACCTGGATTTCGTCGAAGGGGTGTTCGGCAACGGCGGGGACCCGTACCTTCCCGAAAACGACGCCTCCTTGGACCCCGTCCACTGGACGGGGCACACCGGCTGTGTCATCCTCGCCCCACACCTGACCAAGATGACCAAGAAGCAAGTCGGGCTGCCCCACGTCTCCGCTGCCACCCCGCGCCAGATTCGCGACGGGATGTGCTGGTCAGAGCCTGACGAGTTGTACAACGGTGGGCGGGCCTTCAAGATCTGCGCCCGCGATGAGCGTGGCGTCATCGTCACCGTCATCGCCGACAACTACTACGGGTACTGCAAGAAGGAGATCAAGTCGCACATCTCCTATTCGGCGAACCTGCTGGGCTCGGCCGAGGAGGAGCACTCGGGCGGCGCAGCGACCTACCCCAGCTACCGGCTCTCCCCGGTGTACACCGACGACTCGGCCGGGATGGCGTACACCCTGTCGGACGTCCTGGCCCGCGACCCCTGGCGTTTCTCCTTGCAACCCGAGGGATATGCGATCGACGAGAAGTTCGACCATCTCATCCTGCTGCCCGCCAACCCGACCTACGACCTGCGCACCCAGCAGGTCACGTGGACGAACCCCAACGGAACCATGGGCAAGATCAAGCTGAAGTCCGGCCTGACGTACATCGGCCCGAACGGCTACCGCGTCGAGTTGAAACCGCTGGAAGCCGACCCGAAACAATGGAACATGATCGGCACCCACCCGCGCGCGACCGTCTGCCACAAGCCCGCGACCGTCTCTGGCGGCGGAAAGTCCGAGATTTCGAAGGACATCACGGCAGCGTTCATCTTCGGCAGTGTTTATGTGGCTGATTTCGAGCAGGACATGGCCGCTGTGACCACGATCCTCGGCCACGACTTCTCCGACCGGTTCGCCGATCCCAGCCAGTGCGGCATGGATCACCGTTCGATCCTGTCCGGCCAGCGCTCGGACGGGTCAGTGATCAAGCTGCTGACCCACTCCCCGGATTTCACGGCGGCGTACAACGCCTGGATCGACTCGATTCCGTCCCACATCAAACAACTTGTCTATGTGGTCAAGCGCTTCTACGAGCCAGCCTGGGGCGACGACTGGCTGACCCACTTCTCGGTCGGCATCATCAACGGCCGCCCCGGCAACTCGCTGCGCCTGGACGGGATCAAGATCGCCCTCAACACCTTGCGCGTCGGCTTCGAGCCGGACGGGTCCTGGAGGATTTTCTCCTTGAGGTACGACTATTCGCCCGCCACCAAGGTCCAGACCGAGGACGACATCACCGCGTCGGTGGTCGCGCCCGGACACATCCTCCAGCGCCCGGACGGCCACTCGCGCAAGTTCGTCAACAACTGTGAGTTGTTGCTCTTCCAGCGTCCCGACGATGCCGTGATCCGTGGGTACGACCGTCAGGCTGAGCAGGACATCGCCACGGCTCAGACTTTCTTGTCCAACTTCGAGCCTCTGACAAGCAAGGACGCTCGGGACATGATGGACGACACGATCGGTTTCCATCAATTCACGGCCCCCATGCAGGACCTCATCCGTACTGCCGCCGTGTCGAGCGAACCAACGTACTTCGTGTCGTCGGCCAATTCCCGCTTGGTCCAGGGGACACCGTCGAAGAACCCGAGGTACCTCCAACCGCGACCCGACCTGGCCAATCCGCGCGCGACGGCCGCTGCCGACGTGGCATCGAGGCTTTTCCACAGAGTCCCGATGGACGAGCCCTTCTCCCTGCCGGTCGACATCGTGGCCTCCGGACGCCGTAACAATGTCCATGACGGCGACGTCCCGGCCATGTGCTGCTACAACCCGCTGCACTACATGGAACTACCCGAACTGTTCATGGAATTCATCGCCTCGATGACCGGCAAGTCGCCTTCCACGACGGGTGCAGGCTCTGAGGGCGCGATGACGAAAGGCCCGTTCAACGCCATGCCCGCGGTTTTCGACCTGAACGCCGCCCTGGTTGGCTTCGCCCTGTGCGGGTACGACGGATGGCTGTCGTCGGCGGGGGTGATCGGCCCCACGATCCGAGTCGATCACGACATCTCGCTGCTCGTCCCCGAGCTGTTCTCCCGGATGACCGAACAGGAGCGCTCGGCCAAGAACCTGATCGCTGAGGGCGCCCTCGAACCCGTGGCCGACATCGAGGTGGAT
>WRFP01000133.1 GCA_009778725.1 Propionibacteriaceae bacterium | reverse complement strand
TCCGTGCAACCTTGCGCGCCACAGGCACCCCCATCAGTCTCAACGACTCCGCGATCGCAGGGCATGCGTTAGCGGCCGAAGCTATTCTTGTCACCAACAATACCCGTGAGTTTTCACGAGTGCGCGGACTGAGCCTAGAAGATTGGTCTCACTGACCGACGCCGGAGATGAGCCCGATGGCGACAGATGAGTGGCGTCGGGATTTGTGGACGGTGGTGGGGCGTCCGAAACCGAACTCTTCGAAATGAAAACCAGCGACGGGTGCTCCGGAGGAAAGCAGTGAGGCCCTCAGGGCATCTCGCAGGGGTTGGGGGCCACAGAAGTACACATCGCGGGGGCTGCTTGATGGTGCACGGGCGGCGATCATGGAGGCGGTCAGTCGGCCTTCGACAGCGGTGTTGACTAGGTGAACACGCAGGTTTGGTTGGTTGAGTGCGCGGAATTCGTCGAGGTACGCGCCGCCAGCCTCCCCGTGGTAGGCGTAGAACAGGTCGACTGATAGTCGATCGGGAACGTCAGTACGCACGATGCTGCGGAAGGGGGTGATGCCGATGCCGGCGGCTACCCAGATCTGGGATGGTGTGCCGGTGGTGGGGTCGAATTGGCCGTACGGTCCGGCGACCGTCATCTGGGCACCCGGGCGGAGATGGCTGACCAGTCGAGTGGTGTCGTCGCCCAAGGCCCGTACCGTGAACTGCAGCGGATCACCGGTACCGCTGCTGATCGTGAAGGGGTGGGAGTCGAAACCGAGATGAGGAATGGCGAGGAAAGCGAATTGGCCGGGCTTGAAGCTGATGGCTCTGCGGACCGGTTGTGCAGTGATCTCCAGGATGCCGTCGGCCACCGGGCGGCAGGTGGTCACGACGTACTTGTGGCGCGGGCCTAGCCGGCCGAAGAAGACGACCGCGTAGATGGCTGCCAGTACCCCGGCCAGGTTGACCAGGTCCATCCACAGGCTGAAGGGGGAAAGGCCGAGTGGGCCGAAGGATGATGCACCGTAGTAGTGGGCTACACCGAGGGCGTAGGGCACCACCACGAAGAGGTGGACCAGTTTCCAGGTTTGGTAGTTGGCGTGGCGGGCTGCCAGGGCGAAGATGATCGCAACCAGGAACAGCAGCAGGGCTGGCACTCCGGCGTGGACGAGGGCGCTTTCGTTGCGGGGCAGGTCGGCGGAGTGCAGGGCGACCAGGTGCGCTCCCAGCAGGATGAGGGTGGTGATGCCGAGCCATTTGTGGGCGACGTAGGCCTTGTCCAGTCCGTTGAATAGACGGTCGACAACCCGCCAGCGAGTGGCGATGACCAGCATTGATGTCAAGGTGACGAGGGCCAACGCCCCCAACAACTGGGCAACCTCGCCTGATCTAGGCATTGCCATGGTCGACGTGGATGCGGCCCAGGTGACGACCGTGATGGCCGCCATCACGGCGATGGAAGCGATTCCTTGTTTCATGGGTTTTCCTTCGTGCGGCTGGGCTGGTTAGCCCGGATCCACCGATCGCTTGCGTGGCGAGTGACGTACCAGCAGATAGGACTGCGGGGTGTGGTGGGTCGGTGAGTGACGGGAGGGGAGACTGGATGTCTGTTGAGCGGTGACGGGCGGGCTAGCGCGCCGGCACAAGGACGCGTAGTAGGCATGAATTCGATGCATCGTGGCCTACGCCAGTCGGGCGAATCGTTGGCTGACGGTGGTGAGCATCCGCTGGCGCTGGGTGAGGGTGTTCTTCTCGACGCGGGCGTAGTTCAGCCAGGTCAGGTTGGGGATGCCGATCTTGCGGAAGGTGCCGCGTAGCAGGATCCTGCTGATCGCTGAACTGAACGCCACTTTGTACAGCACCGTGGGAGTCGACATGACGGTGATCAGGGTGACACCGGTCAACTTTGTTGCGTTGGTCATCGGGGGAAGCCCTTTGCCCTGGTGGTAGGCGACGCCTTTGGCGACGACCTTGTCGATGAAGCCTTTGGTGCCGGCGGGCATCGCCTCCCACCAGATCGGGAAGGCCAGGACGAGGTGGTCGGCGGCTAACAAGCGTTGCTGATAATCGGCGGCCAGCGGGTCGGGTGAGACGGCACCCTGGCGCCAGGCGGTCAGTTCTTCGGCGGACATCACCGGGTTGAAGCCGTCGGCGTGCAGGTCGACCAGGTCGATCTCGTGACCCGCTTCGCCCAATCCTTGGACGGCGGCGTGGGCCAGTGCGGCGGTGAACGAGCGGTGATGGGGGGTGTTGTCCCAGGCCTCAGCCCCGTAGGGGTGATCCAGTACGACCATGACTCTCATGGGTTCATCCTTCTACTCAACTGTTAGATATGCAACTATTGTACACCATATGGTTGAGTGTATGATGACCATCATGGAAGCGAAGGACACCGGCTGGCAGTTCTGGTACGCCGTACGTAAAGCTGCCGCAATCCTGGAGCGCGACGCCGAGGCGGTCGTGAGTACCGAACTGGGCATCAGCTTCGGGCAGTTCATGGTGCTCTCTGTCATTGAGGCCCACCCAGGCCCGCTGATCCAAACTGCCATTGCCGACCATCTCGGGTTGACGAAAGCCACTGTGTCCCGGCTGATCGATCAGGGATCGCGCGCCGGCTGGATCAGCGTTGGTCCCGATCCGGCATCGCGCCGGTCTCGGCTGATTAGCCTGACCGCCGCTGGAGAGGATCTGGTCCGCCGGGGCGATGCCGCCCTGGAGGCGTCCACACTGGCCAGCATCCAATCCTCCCCGGCCCCGATCCGCGCGGCGACCGCCACGATCACACAAGTCATCGAAATATTGCGCGGGCCACAGGACCCACACAGTACGGCGTTGCCAGCCTCGCGGCATCCTCTGGGTGAATAAACAGAGGATGCCTCAGCGTACTGCTTGAGATACCGCTGCGATCAAGCGGTGATTCGGCGTGTGGCCGTCGTTTGGATGAGGTGCTGCTGGAGGTCCATCAGTGGCTGTCCGTCGTCGTCGACCGTCTTGGCCACCCAACCGTCATCGGTGAGCCACCATGATGCTGTCGTGTCGGCGAAAGCCAGGTCGAACAGGGCGTCGATCTGAGCGATGTGGGCCTCGTTGGTCAGTTCCACCAGGACTTCAACGCGGCGGTCCAGGTTGCGGTGCATCAGATCGGCGGAACCGATCCCCACCTGGGGCGAACCACCACAGTCGAACCAGAACAAACGGGAGTGCTCGAGGAAGCGTCCGAGGATCGACCGGATGCGGATGTTGTCGCTCAAACCGGGAACATTGCTTCGCATGGCGCAGATGCCACGGACCCACAGGTCGACTTTGACGCCCGCCTGACTGGCCCGGTAGAGGGCATCCATCGTGGCCTCGTCGACGATCGAGTTGACCTTGATCCGGATGCGGCCCTGGATGCCTGACTGCTGGAGAGCGACCTCGTGCTCGATCTTTTCCAGCAGACCGTTGCGGATACCGAAAGGAGAGACCAGGATCCGGGCGTAGTTGGATTCGGCTGTCATGCCGGACATGTGGTTGAACAGCCGGGCCACGTCTTCGGTGATGGCCGGATTGGCGGTCAGCAGCCCCATGTCTTCGTAGAGCCGGGCAGTCTTCGGGTTGTAGTTTCCCGTACCGATGTGACAATAGCGGCGCAGGCAGTCGCCCTCATCCCGGATCACAAGAGACAGTTTGCAATGTGTCTTCAGCCCGACGAGCCCGTAGACGACGTGGACGCCGTACTTCTCGAGTTTTCTGGCCCAGGCGATGTTGGCCTGCTCGTCGAAACGGGCCTTGATCTCGACCAGGGCCAGGACTTGTTTGCCGGCGCGCGCGGCTTCGATCAGCGCGTCGACGATGGGGGAGTCGCCACTGGTGCGGTACAGGGTCTGCTTGATGGCCAGGACCTGGGGATCGGCCGCGGCCTGCTCGATGAAGCGTTGGACGGAGGTGGCGAAGGAATCGTAGGGGTGATGGAGCAGGACATCGCGCTTGTTCAACGCCGCGAACATGTCGGCTGGCTGGGAGGTCTCCACTTCGGCCAACTGGGGGTTCGTTTTGGGTAGGAAGGACGGGTATTTCAGGTCGTCGCGGTCGACGTCGGCGATGGAGAACAGGCCGGTCAAATCCAAGGGGCCGCGGACGAAGACGATCTCCTGCTGGGTGACATCAAGTTCGGAAGCCAGAATGTCGAGCAGTTCCGTGTCGATGTCGGCTTCGACCTCAAGGCGTACTGGCGGGCGACCAACCTTGCGACGCAAAAGCTCCTTTTCAAGGGCGAACAGGATGCTTTCCGCATCGTCTTCCTCGACCTCGACATCCTCGTTGCGGGTGACGCGGAAGGTGACGAAGCGCAGGATCTCCATGCCGGTGAAGATGGTGTCCAGATGATGGGCGATGACATCCTCCAGGGGGACGAAGCGGCCTTCGGTGACTTCCAGGAAGCGCGGCAGGACGTTCGGGACCTTGATCCGGGCGAACAGCCGCGCGCCGGACTGCGGGTTGCGCAGTTGGACGGCGAGGTTGAGGCTGAGACCTGAGATGTACGGGAAGGGGTGCGACGAATCGACGGCCAGCGGAGTCAAGATCGGGAAGATCCGCTCGGTGAACAGGTCGGTCAGGCGTTGCCGTTCCTGATCGGTCAAATCCTGCCAACGCAACAGAAGGATGCCGTTGTCGGCCAGTTCGGGCACGATCTCATCCATGAAAACACGGGTTTCCTCAACGGCGAGGTCGCGGGCCGTGGACAAGATGGCCTCGTGGAGTTCTCTCGGCAAGAGCCCGGAAGTACCACGTTGTGCGAGCCCGGCATCGATGCGGCGCTTCAGTCCTGCCACCCGTACCATGAAGAACTCGTCCAGGTTGGAGGAGAAGATGGCCAAGAAACGGGCCCTTTCCAACAAGGGAACACGGACTTTGTCTCGTGCAAGGTCGAGAACACGGTTGTTGAAGGCCAGCCAGCTCAACTCGCGGTCCGAATAACGATTGTCGGGCAGAGGTGTGGGTGGCGGCACGGGTCCCTGGGGTCGTGTGTCATCCAAGGCAAGCGGGGGAGTGGGTGTGTCAGGTTCGACCAGCTCGGGTGTGGAGGAGGCAGGTGGCTCAGGGCTTGTGGGCACCAAGGACTCAGGACTTGTGGGCACAGAGGGCACAGGGCTTGTTGACACGGAAGGGGTTGGAAGCGGTTCCACCGTTGACTGAGCCAGTGTCTTGGGTTCCATGGCGACTACTTCCTCCAGTGTGGGTGGCACCTCTTGGTGGGCCTGGTCGTTGGGGGTGAAGGTTGGTGTGCGGGTGGGGTGGGGTCCGGGTGTGGGCTGGGTTGTCGGCCAGGTTTCCAGGACGATGACTTCGTCGAGTGTCAGTGGTACTTCTTGGTGGGCTTGGTCGTTGGGGGTGAAGGTTGGTGTGTGGGTGGTGGGGGGTTCTGGTGCGGGTTGAGTCGTTGTCTTGGTTTCCAGGGTGGCGAGTTCGTCGAGTGAGGGTGGTACTTCTTGGTGGGCCTGGTCGTTGGGTGTGAAGGTTGGTGTGTGGATGGTGGGGGGTTCTGGTCTGGGTTGAGTCGTTGTGTCGGTTTCCAGGGTGGCTTGTTCCTCAGGTGCGGTGTCTTCCTCAAGAGTGGGTGGTACTTCTTGGTGGGCCTGCTCGTCGGGAGTGAGGATTTCTGTGTGAGCGGATGTGGGTGACGCCGGGGGCTCAGAGTCAGTTGGTGCAGCGGGTGTTGGTGCAGCGGGTGTTGGTGCAGTGTCTGTTGGTGGAGTGTCTGTCGGTGTCGGGAGTGTCGGTGCAGGGGGTGCCGGTGCAGGGGGTGTCGGTGCAGGGGGTGCCGGTGCAGGGGGTGTCGGTG
>WRFP01000132.1 GCA_009778725.1 Propionibacteriaceae bacterium | reverse complement strand
GACCTTGTCAACCGTGGTTCGCCATGCTCTGGAAGATCAGGGGCCACCCGACAGTGCCGCCATCGCGGCGTTGTTTCCGGACAACGAGGCTATCCGGCAGGATAGTTCGGTCGACCTGTTGGCGACGCGGATAGAAGTACGGTCCCATGCCGCCACCTGTGTCGACGGATCCGACCCCGACTTGGCCGCCCAGTGGGCCGATCGCTCGCTGCGCTTGGACGCAGACATCGTCTCTTTGCTGGGGTACCAGCCTTCCCGGTCTGTGACCGCACGCTTCCTCGGGCTGGTCGGACGTGTCGACGAGGCCGCGGTCATGAGCCTTGCGGTATGACCGGGACATCACTCGATGGGGTGAGTGCCCAAGTTTTCTAGAATTCCTGTTCTAGATATTGATAGGATCGGCCTATGGGACGACACCAGTTGTACACCTCCGATCAGATTCTGGATGCGGCCATGGACGCTGTGGCCATCCACGGGCGTGCGGCGACATTGGCTCAGGTGTGTGCCCAGATCGGTGCTCCATCCGGTTCGATCTATCATCGGTTCGGCTCGCGCGACGAGGTCATGATGAGACTGTGGATGCGCTCGATTCATCGCTTCCATGGTCGGTTGTTCGAGGTGGGCAGCGGGCAGGCGGACGCGGGTGACGTACTGGTGACGATGGCCGTCGCAACCGCCCAGTATTGCCGTCACTTGCCACGGGAAGCGCTCTCCATGACCTTGTTTTCGCATGAGCGCCTGATGGCCAGTGTGCCGGACCATCTGCGCGACGAGGCGGGGGGCATCAACGATGAGTTTTTCGCATTGCTCCTGCGTCTGGCAACTGAGCGGTTTCCACACTTGAAGGATGACGAGCGGCTTCTCCCGTTCGTCTTCACCGCTGTTGTCGGACTCTGTTATGGGCTTGTCAGACCGTATATCATCGATCAGATACCGGTGCCAGAATGGCTCGACTCCGTCATCCACGACAGTTGTCGCGCCGCCTTGGCTGTGGGCGACACCTGGCAGGGTTGATCACGCCTGATCAGCCGGTGGAGCGAAACCCACTGATTCATCATGGAAGCGATTCCATCATGCTGATCAAGCATCTCAGATGCTGAGTGGGAGGTGTCACCGATACTTGTTCAGACTAACGTGGGGCCATTCATCTGGCGGGGTTGTGCGGACGAACGGTAGCAAACAAGCTGGACTGTGGTCCCCCGCCATTACAGGAGGTTCTTTATGGTTTCCCATCGTCTTCACACCAGGCTCTTGGGCAGAAAACAGCTTGTCAAAAAGGGCATGAAAACCCGGGTACGTCGTACTGTGGTCTTCACAGCGATCCTGGCTTCGGCCTCGCTCCTGCTGACGGCCTGCGCCAACCCGGCACCCTCGCCTTCGAACTCACCCACGGCTGTCGACACCTCGCAGATCGTCATCGACACCACCTTCGACATCAAGACGATCGACCCCGGTCGCGAGTATGAGCCCACCGGCCAGATCGTCGTCAAGGCCCTCTACGACACGCTACTGACCTTCGCCGACAACGACACCACCACCGTCATCCCGGACCTGGCCTCCTACACGGCCAACGCCGACCTGACGCAATTCACGTTCACGCTGCTGCCCGGGCGGGTTTTCTCCGATGGTAGCCCGGTGACGGCCGACGATGTCGTGTTCTCGCTGCAGCGGATGATCGGTATGGCTGGAAATCCGGCCTTCCTGCTCGACGGTGTCACGGTCACCAAGGTGGACGACCAGACTGTCGAGCTGACCACAACGGATTCCAACCCAGCGCTCCCGGCCATTCTGGCCACCCCGTCGGCTGGGATCGTCAACTCCAAGGTTGTCGAAGCCAATGGCGGCACAACAGACAGTACGGATGGTGCCGAGGCCTACCTCAACGCCAATTCAGCGGGCTCCGGGCCGTACGTCCTCCAGACCATGGATGTCACCAGCCAGGTCGTCTTGGTGAAGAATCCGGACTACAACGGTCCGCAGAAGCCCACCTACGGCACGGTCATCCTGCGCAACGTCGATCCGGCGACCCAGAAGATGAACGTCGAGCGCGGGGATTCCCAGATCGCCCTGGGCTTGTCGGGCGACCAGATCAGCTCGCTGGCGTCCAATGTCAAGGTCGAATCCACGGCATCGGCAACCATGGTGTTCTTGTTCCTCAACGCTGACCCCACCGTCAACGCCTACACCTCCAATCCCCAGTGCGTGAAGGCTGTCAAGGAAGCAATCGACTATTCTTCGCTGCTCGAACTGGCGGGTGCCGGAGCCTCTCAAGCGGTCGGGTTGGTGCCCCTGGGCTTCCTCGGCGCTCTCACCCCGGGCCAAGGGCTGGCCTTCAACCTGGACGCCGCCAAATCTGACGCTGCCGCATGTGGAATCCAGGGCCAGACGATCAACTTGTCCTTCCCGAACGACATCGACCCCACCGGACTGAGCATGACCAATGTGGCCCAGCGTCTCCAGCAGCAACTTCAGGCGGCCGGGATCACTGTGAATCTTGCCCCAGCTCCCTTCGCGACCGAAATCGACCCTTATCGCACGGGCAAAGAGCAGATCGGTCTGTGGTATTGGAACCCCGACTACATGGATCCGTCGAGCTACCTCGCTTTCGGTCCGGGACAGTCGGTGGGTTTGCGCGCCGGATGGACGGCGGATGCCAATCCGGCGATCGCGGCCCTCGTCTCCCAGGCGTACACCACCGGTGACATCGCCCAGCGCAAGGCGGTGTTCGATCAGTGGGGCTTGGCCATGAACGCCGACTCGCCCTTCATCCCGCTGATCCAGCCCGGTTCCAACGTCGCCCACCAGCCGAGTGTGACCAACGTGTACTACAACCCGACCTGGCTGCTCAACGTCGCCGGTCTCGGGGCGGCCTGATCGAACGGTCCTGTTGCCGGCAGGTATGACATCGGTCAGTACGAGCGTTGTCTCGTCGCGGGGTGGCGGGTTTTTCCCACCACCCCGCTGACCCATCCCCACATCTCAGATGGTGACTGTGCACGTCGCTTGTTGTCCTCGACGACTAGCGTGAGTTATTCATTGGGGGATCGCAATCACGGGTGTGTCACCCCTGACCTCGGTGCCACGGTCCCCGCAGCATAGGAGGTTCTCCATGTCTCGTACCCGTCTCGCTGCGCCAGTTCTGGTCGTCGCAGCCGCGCTCGTACTGTCGGCTTGCGGTGGCACGTCGTCTGGCAATCAGTCCACCGGGCCCAACACTGCCCAACTCGTGATCGACACGACCTTCGACATCAAGACCATCGATCCTGGGCGCGACTTCGAGCCGACCGGCGACATCGTCGTCAAAGCCTTGTACGACACCCTGCTGACCTTCGCCGACAACGACACAACTACCGTCGTTCCAGATCTGGCCACGTACACCGCCAATGCCGATCAGACCGAGTTCACGTTGACCCTTGTCGATGGGCGGGTGTTCTCCGACGGGACTCCGGTCACAGCCGACGACGTGGTCTTCTCGCTGAACAGACTGATCGGCATTGCGGGCAACCCTTCTTTCTTGCTCGACGGGGTCACGGTGACCAAGATCGACGACAAGACGGTCCAGTTGACCACCAATGCTCCCGAGCCCGCGCTGCCTTCGATCTTGGCCAGCCCGCCCACGGGCATCGTCAACTCTAAGGTCGTCGAAGCCAACGGCGGTACGACAGACTCCAGCGATGGCGCCGAGAACTTCCTGAACTCGGCTTCGGCGGGTTCCGGGCCGTATATGCTTCAGAGCATGGACATCACCAGCCAGGTGACCCTGGTGAAGAATCCGGACTACACCGGGCCGCGGACACCAACGTACAACACCGTCATCTTACGCAATGTCCCGGCTTCCACCCAGCAGATGAATCTTGAGCGCGGGGACTCCCAGGTCGCGATGAGCCTGTCGGGTGACCAGATCAGCTCACTGGCGTCGAACATCAAGGTCGAGTCGGTACCCTCAGCAACGACCATTTATCTGATGGCGAACGCTGATCCGGGTGTGAACTCGTACGCCGCCAATCCGCAATGCTTGCGTGCGATCAGAGAAGCGATTGACTATGCGTCGTTGGTGGACCTGGCTGGCGCCGGTGCGGCTCAGGCGACCGGGCTCATCCCGATCGGTTTCCTCGGCGCCTTGCCGGCCTCCGACGCCCCGACGTTCAATCTGGATGCCGCCAAAGCGGACGCGACTGCGTGCGGAATGGCGGGACAGCCGATCACATTGTCGTACCCCAATGACATCGACCCCACCGGGGTCAGTCTGACCAACCTGGCCCAGCGGATCCAGCAGCAGATGCAGACCGCCGGCATCACCATCAATCTCGCCCCCGTCCCGGTTGCGACCGAACTGGACAACTACCGGGCAGGCAAGGAAGAGATGGGCTTGTGGTACTGGAATCCCGACTATCTCGATCCCGCGGACTACTTCGTGTTCGTCCCTGGCGGGTCCGTGGCCTTGCGGGCCAACTGGCAGGCTGGCGCCGATCCGGCGATCACCGCGCTGACCGAGCAGATCACCACCACTGGAGATGAGACAACCCGCCAGGATCTGTTCGAGCAGTGGGGCAGGGCGATGAACACCGACTCGCCCTTCATCCCCCTGATCCAGCCCGGGTTGAATGTGGCCCATCAGCCGTCGGTGACAAACATCTATTACAACCCCTTGTGGTTCCTCGATGTCGCGGGAATCGGAGCGGCGTAACACGGCGCACCAGTCGCCGAGCACGCAGGAAGGGTCGTCCACCGGGACCATCGGGGACGACCACCCGGGTCCTGTGCCGCGCGATCGCCACTCCTCGCGGCGAACTGACACTAGTGGGAGCAGGTCGTACTCCGGTCTTCTACGCTACCTGGCCCGGCGGGTGGTCATCACAGCAATCCTGCTGGTCGGCATCACGTTGGTGACATTCATCCTGACCAACCTGGTGCCCGGCGACCCTGTGGCCGCCGCTCTCGGACAGCGGGCCGCCGACGATCCGGTCATCGTCGCCCAATTCAGAGCCCAGTACGGGCTTGACAAGCCGTTACCCGAGCAATATCTGGCCTATCTGGTCCGCTTGACCCACTTCGATCTGGGCATGTCCTGGCAGACCCACCGGTCGGTGGCCACGGACTTGGCCCACGCCATCCCGGCCACCATGGAGATCGCCCTGACAGCCATCGTCACCTCGATCATCGTCGGTTTGGTCCTCGGGGCAGTCGCAGCGTACCGGCGAGGCAAGATCACCGACCAGATCGTCCGGCTGATCTCCTTGCTCGGGATTTCGATCCCCACATTCTGGACGGCCATCCTCGCCTTCTACGTCTTCTACTACAAGCTGGGGATCGCACCGGGTTCCGGTCGGCTGACGCCAGGAGTGGCTGCTCCTCCCCACGTCACCGGGATGTACACCGTCGATGCCCTGTTGGCCGGGGATGGGCGTACCTTCGTCGACGCGGCCGCCCATCTGGCGCTGCCCTCCCTGGTCCTGACCCTCTACACGGTCGGCCTGCTCACCCGTTTCACCCGCATGGCCTTCCTGGAAGTGCTCGACAAGGACTTCGTCCGCGCGGCCCAAGCCAAGGGGCTGCCAGGTCACACGGTCTTTTTCCGGTACGTCTTGAGGGCCGCCTCGGTGCCGATCCTGACCATGGTCGGACTGGCCTTCGGCTCACTGCTGTCGGGCACGGTCCTGGTCGAATCCATCTTCTCCTGGCCGGGCCTGGGGTCGTACGCCTATAAGGCCGCGTCCAAACTCGACCTGCTGGCGGTCATGGGCGTCGGGTTGTTCGTCGGCGTCATCTACCTGGGCATCAATCTGGTGGTGGACATTTTGTACGGTTTCATCGATCCCCGCGTGAAGGTG
>WRFP01000131.1 GCA_009778725.1 Propionibacteriaceae bacterium | reverse complement strand
GGTCGTGCCCGAGAAGCTGATGGAGCGCCTGAAACCTTCCTGCGTGTGCAGGATCTGGCGAAGCTGCGGGTACTTGTCGGGTGTCGGTGCTGGCGCCCCAGTCGGCCGGGATCCCTGATTCGGCGGGTATGACACCTTCGTCCTCTCTTCCTGCCGCCACCCCAGCGACCCAGGCATTCTATAGGACGCCCAGTCATCAGTTGCGGATAGTCCAGCCGGACCAGGGTCCACAGCTAGCCGATTTCGCCGTCCTGCTTCAAGGCGAATAAGCCCAAGCGCCCGGTCGCCGGGGACGGCGACGTGCCGACGCTCGTCTGCGTGCCTCCACAGGGTCGCGCAGCAGCCATGGATCGGTGCATTCGAGATTAGGATCGCCGAGCCAGGTACGATGATGTCTGCAAGGGTGAAACTGTCGTTCATGCGCCCTTGAGCAAGGTTCATGCATGACCCAACTGGTTGGGTCCAGAGCTGTTGTGCGGATGCCTTGGATTGCGGCTTTGAGCGCCATCAGTTCGTGCGAGCAGGCGTCGGGGTCCAAGTCGGCCCTGATACGCAGGAACGCCTCTTCGGCTCCGGCTTGCCGCAACTGGTCGGCGTCGGTGATGCCGATCGCGATGAGGTGACGGGCAAGTACGGGGCCGATCTCTGGTAGACCGGTAAGACTACTCATTGTCAACCTGGTCCAGTGCAGTCCTCGCCACGGCGTAGGCGTCTATCACGATTAGGCCGACAGCTTGCAGGCCGACCAGCGTCGCTGACAAGACCTCTTCTCGGGAAGCTCCGGCCTGCCGGGCTAAGCCGACATGGAAGGGAATGCCGCTGGTCAAACCGGTGGCAGCCAGTACTGCCAGGTAGGCCAGATGGTTGGTTTTCCCGTCGAGTGCAGACTCGTCGGCTTTCTCCTTGACGAACGCCATGTGGGCTTGTGCGGTGCGGGGCAGGTCGTGGACGAATTGGTCGAAGCCGGTGCTCATGGGTGAGGTCATGTTGTTTTCTCCTTGGTGTCGATCACGTCTGGATCGTCGGCCCACGGCAAGACACCGAAGAGTTCGACGGCCCGGTTGAACGCGTCAGCCAGCGCGTCCAAGTCATCAAGGTCAGCCCCGGTGGTGCGCAAACGTACAGGGCCGACCAGCGGAATGTCCGCGATGAGTATCCGGCCTTGGTCGGTGAGGGCGACGAGGCGTCGTCTGCCATCTGACGGGTCGACCGTGATCCGCATGAACCCGCGCGCTTCCAGCCGGTTCAGTGCCTGACCGAGGGTGGCCGGGTGCATCGTCAACCGCTGGCGCAGGTCAGCTAATACCCACGTGTCGCGTTCGGCAACTATGCGAGCGATGGCGACCTGTGTTCCGGTGACACAGTAGGTTTGCCACAGCCACCGGTTCACCCCGGCGAACGCGCGATCCAGACGGTACCAGGCCCGGATCGCCGCCACCGCGTGTGGGTCAGGACCATTCACACCATCTATTATATACCACATACTATTCTAAGTGCTCTGCGTTCCGTCATGGCACCTTATGGTCATACACGAACTTGAACGCGTCCACTGAAAGAAGATCATCCTCACCGAAGACCACCGCATCCAGACCGAACTCAACCCGGTCTACGACACGATCCTCGACCCCACCAACCGGCGCCATGCCGACTACTGGCAACGCACAAAGCAGCTCTCGACTCGATCATTACTGATCCGCCGTACGGGTTGCAGTTCTGCAACCAGACCTGCGACCGCGCGACAGGCTTCCGCGAGTCACCGACGGATATGGACACCACTGGCCTGTCGGATGCTGAGGTGTTCGAGGCGTGGTGCCACGCCTGGGCCGTCGGTGTACTGCGGGTGTTGAAGCCGGGCGGGCATCTGGCGGCGTTCGGTGGCACCCGGACGTGGCATCGGATGGTGCGAGGTGTTGAGTCCACCGGGTTCGAGGTCCGCGATCAGATCGCCTGGCTGTACTCGACCATGACCCGGCTGCGCTCCTCGCCACAACTTGTCCGGGTCAAACCTGAATGGCCTCACTTCTCCCGTACGGTAGAAGATCTGGAGCTTTCATCCATTCATCTGTCAAAGTAGCGGCTCAACATCTCGTCAACCAGCATCGGCAACTCGCGTACGGCCATCATTTCGTCCTTATTTCCGACCAGCTCGCGAAACATCGGATGACCGTGGCTAAGCATTCTGACCAGAGTCCTGAACCTCCCGACACCCTGTTCCTTGGTTTCGCGGTCGCTGTCTGACATGAGGAGCACCGCCAGTTGCCACCCTGCGTCGTAGAGCCAGGGCATCCCGTCACGCAATGGCGAGAGCATCATCGGGATGAAGTATGGCGCTGGATCAACTGCGGAACCCGTCTCGTGATCAACCATGTCCTCCCGAGACATCATGAACATCTCCTCAAACATCATCGGATGCATGTTGGGCCGCAGGCGTCGAACCTCACGGGCGCGCTGGTTCTCGCCATACGACAGAAGCTGCGCTACTTGTTCTTGGAGCTTGTCAAGACTGGAATACAGTTTCGTGTCCGTATTCCCAAGAAGCCGCTGCGTGTTACGGGAAGTCTCGAGAATCTCCTCCAAGATGTCAGTCGCTTGGACAGCTTTGCCGCTGGTACGTGGCCTAGGCGCCTTGTCATCGGTTGATTGGCTCAGAAGCTCATGTAGTTCCCGTTCCAGCTCTGGCCACCACGTCTCAAAGGCCTTATCCAACTTCTGGTCAGTGAGAGTTCCACCTGCATCGGAACACGCGGCATTCAGAGTGTGCATTAGTCTTTGGAGATCATCACGATCGAAGGATGTGGTCTGAAACTGAGAAATCGGTGATCAACCGAGATCAGATGGCCTGACATCAAGCAGGAATGGCGCCACATGAGTGTTCTCGATCGTCTTGGACAATGCGCCAGCCTCGAAGTTGAGCCACTCGGCACTGAGGTTTTCCAGGGTCACACAGATTATGCCGAACGTGGACTCCTGAAGCTCGCGCGCGATGTCCGTATTCCAGCGGTTGCCTTTCTCAATGTCCTCAGATGACAGGAAGGGTTCTATTGCTTGGATCACCGAAGGAATCCAGTCCTTCAGTACCTGGGCAACTTTCTTGCTGAGTGGACCAGACCAACTGATGAACACCTTCATGGGGTAAGACCTTCCATCACGCGCCCCGAGCCGACTGCGCCGAGGCGGTTACTTCATCGTAGTCGAGGGATAAGTTCTCTCGGGGAGTCACTGGTGGAAGTGTCGGGAACCTGGGGCTCAACTGATCACATTGACGATGTGGAACCTATCGAACACATTCACGCCGCCATCCTGACTCAGCCAGCCCACCAGCCACGCCGGGTACGCCGGGCACAGCAACGGGCAGTACGACGTGCCGCAACCGAAGCGGCGGCAGTGTCGCGCGCCAACTTCAACGCGCAGCGAGACCAGGCCCGGCAAGATGCCGCCGACACCACGTTCCTGCCCGCCGCTGACGGGACTGGCCCGGCCACGCTGCGCACCACTGGACGGTTCCGAGTGCCTGCGCATCAGGACACGACCGCGACTCTGGCGAGTGCGTACCCGTTCCTCGCTGAAGGCGGCCTGGGTAGCGAGGGAGTGTTTGTCGGGCAGGACATGTTCGGCGGATCATCGTTCGTGTACGACCCGTGGGTGTTGTACCGCAACGGGGTGATCACCGCCCCCAACATCGTCCTGGCGGGAATCGTCGGCTCCGGCAAATTATCACTGGCGACGTCGCTGTACACCCGGTCGATGTCGTTCGGACGGCGAGTGTATGTGCCCGGCGATGCCAAGGGCGAGCACACCCCGGTCGCGGAAGCCGTCGGCGGCGTGGCCATCCGCCTCGGCCACGGCCTGCCCCCCCCCGGCTCAACCCCCTCGACGGGGGTACCGGCCCGACCACCTGTCAGATGTGGAGTGGGCAACCCAGGTCGCATCGCGTCGTCGTGACCTGATCGGCGCGCTCGCCGAAACCGTCCTGGAGCGCAGGCTCGCCCCACTGGAGCACACCGCCATCGACACCGCCTTGTCGGCAGCCGTGGTGCAGAACCAGGTGCCTACGTCAGAGTTTTCCATCCGTTCTGTCGACGCTTGGGCGAAGTGTCGGACGAGGACGTGAGGTGGGCAGATGTCGCCGTCGACTTCGGCACGACCCTGCAGTCGCTGGCCCAGTCCGCGACGCTACTGGGCTCCAGTGACCCTTGGTCAGGCGGAGCGGTCACCGCACCCAGCGGGTGGACCTAGCAGCGGCCCAGTGTTGGACTCATGCCGAACTTGCGCCAGGTGGTGCCGATTCTCGCCGCGAACACCGCCACGCCTGTGTCGGTTGTGGCTGCCATTTGGGAGGGCTGGGGAGGTCTGGTGTCATCCCAAGGCCGGATGACGTTGGGCATGGTGCATATCCCGGACTCGGACGGTCCGCAAAGTCGAATTGCCTAGATCAGACGAGCGGTGGTCGCCGGGTTCGGACGCGGGCTATCGGGGGCGCTGGCCGTGTTCCACCACGCTGTGTCGCGGTTTCGTGACTTCGACACTCGACCTGGCACCGGCATCCTGCCCGAAGGATGAGGCGCTGTAGGGCGGATGAAGGACCGATTGGCGAGGGTACCGGGACTTGCGACCAGGCGATGGTTTTACATCAAGTCGGCGTGCGTTCCTGTCCGCTGGAGGACCAGGATCAACTCGGCATGATCGACCCGGTAGACCAGCAGCCAATCCGGTTGTACATGGCATTCCCGGTGGCCGATGTAATCACCTACCAAAGCGTGGTCGCGGTTCGCTGGCGGCAATGGCTTCTCTCGCTGGAGAGTGTCAATGATTGCGGTCAACAAAACCAAGTCCCTGCCACGCTTGATGGCCTTCTTCAGATCCCGGCGAAACTGCGATGTCTGGACCAGTGCCAGCATCAGTCCTCCGAATCGAGATCGGCCACCAGATCGTCGAAGGACACATACCGCTTCGCTGACACCCGACCAGCGACGATGTCATCAGCCTCACGCATCGCGGCCTCCGTCGTGGCCCCATAACGCGGCTGGCGAACGCTGAACGGTAGGCCACCTTCGAGGTTGGCTTTGTGCAAGAAGATGTTGATCGCATCGGCGATGGTCAACCCGAGCGGAGCAAACGTCCGCTCAGCCTCAGCCTTAACCTCTGGATCGATTCGAATGCTCAAGGTCGCCGTCTTCATGAAACTCACTCTACCACATGTCACCGCATTGTATGACGCTCGTCACACAATCTAACCCATCGCATAATAAGAATTCACCCACGATGCGGGGAGGGGTTGGAACATGACCAACTCGGTGGACCTTACGCGAGTATGTTCCAACCCTGCCCCGTGAGCTAAAAGAGCTTGTTAGGGTGCGGAAACGGTTGGCAAGCGGGGAGGTGGAACCGGTCGTCGAACACCACTCGACGGTCCAGAGGCAGGTTGTGAGGCTGACAGAGGTTCAGCTTGACCGGCTGGTCGAGGGCTACCTGGCGGGAAAGTCGGTGTACGAGTTGGGTCGCCAGTTCGGCATCGCCCGGCAGACTGTCAGCGGGCATCTGCACCGTCGCGGCGTGCCGATGCGGATGCGCGGTCTGGACGAGGCATTGCGCCCCGAGATCACCCACCTGCATGACGAGGGTTGGTCCCTGACGCGCCTCGGCGACCGGCATGGCGTGGATGCGTCGACGGTACGCAACTTCCTCTTGCGCGGTGTCCCCGGAAGCGGAGCCGCCGCCGATGTGGGATGAGCGTTGTTGAATCCCCCCGGTGTGTCCGGAGGGTTTCTATTGTGGCACTGGGGTGGGAATCTCAGTGTCGTTGTGTAAAGCATAGTAGAGGTTTTCGTACTCGACCGGGGCCAGGTCGTGGCAGTATTG
>WRFP01000130.1 GCA_009778725.1 Propionibacteriaceae bacterium | reverse complement strand
CCGGTGTGCCGCTGGACGAGTTCGCCGACTCGGTGTTCGCTGACCTGGCCCAGGGCAAGGCAGAAATCGGCTACGCCTACAGCCTCGATTCGTTGGACCGGACGCGCCGGGACATGGAGCAACAGTCCATCAACTTATGGGAGAGGATGAAAGACCGGGTCCAAGGCTGATTGGGTAGTCCTGCTCATGGTCTAAGTGTGTCGACGGGGATGACGATGACGCCGTCGTCTCGCCGTTGGGCGATTCCGCCAACACCGACCAGTACAATCATTGCCGCCGGAGCCGGGTCGCCTGCCTTGAGCATTTTGTCACGCAAGCGCAGCAGCGTCGACGCGGCCTGATCTACTTGCTGGTAGCCCAACTTCACCTCCACACCTACCCAGCCGCCGTTCGGCAAAGTCAGGATCGCGTCAACCTCCAGATCGGCGTCATCACGGTAGTGCCAGACTGTGGCACGAAGCTGCTGGGCGTACACCAGAAGATCACGCGTCATCAACGACTCGAACAAGAAACCAAGAGTCTTGGGCTCCCGCTTCAACGACTCAGCGCTCGACTGCATCCCCGCCACAGCCAAAGACGGATCGACAAGCATCCATTTTGGTGCCTGACGCAGTTTGACCGGCGAACGCAAAGCCGGATGCCAGGCAGGAATCCGCTCAACGACGTACAGCCGTTCCAGCAGCCCCAAGTACACACCCAAGGTCTTGATATCGAGTTCTGGTCCGGCAGCCTGGGCAATATCTCGCTGCATGGCTGCCAAGCTGACGGTCGTCGAGGTGTTACGCGCCAGCGAACGCAGCAACGCCATCACCTTGGCCGGATCTCGACGCACACCATCTACTTGGGACACATCCACCCGCGCTAACCCGTCAAGATACGATTCCGCCAGGTCAACCGCCACGTCTAGCGGACGCCCCAGGCTGGCCGGCCATCCACCACGAACGACAGCCGAGACCAACTCGTCCAGGGTGAGTCGCGAGGCTCGTGGGACAACCGGTTCGCCATCCAGAACAGCAGACAACGAGACCACGCCGGTCGACTCGCCAGACTCAAATAGTGTCATGGGACGCATCCGTAGGCGCACAATCCGACCAGTCCCACTGTGAGCGACGCGACCTTCGCTCGGCGTCGATGACCCTGTCAGCAGGAACCGCCCAACCGAAGGGTTGGCGTCAACCTCGAAGCGAACCGCATCCCAGATACCTGGCACCTCTTGCCACTCATCGATGGCGTGGGGCTGCTCACCATGCAGAGCAGCCGCGAGATCAAGCTCGGCAAGCGTTCTATTGGCGAAGCCCCCTGCGGGATCTGATACGAAGTACACGGAATTGGCGTGGTTGAGCGAGGTCCACGTCTTGCCGCACCACTTGGGACCCTCAATGCTCATCGCACCAACCGCGCCCAGTAAGCGGTCCACCACAGGGTCGATCACACGGGCGCGGTACCCGTCAGGACGCATGGACATGTGTTCCAGCATACCCAACTCCTCGATCTGCGATACGTTGATTCCTTGTAATGAGACGTATCCATCCCTTGATTTGTGATGATGGCAGGCATGGGAAAGGTGCAAACAAGAGCCAACAGGCCCCCGGAAGTCAGGGTGACAGGATTTGAACCTGCGACGTCTTCAAATGATGTGACGGATTTCGAGAGGTTCCACTAGATGCTATAACATGGTTTTAACAAGGGAATATAAATCAATTTGGATGGCTTGAAATTCGGGGAGATTCGGCAGTTTCGGCTGAAAGTGGACGCCTGGGAGCGTATGACGTCTCAGGTTCAAATCTCTGGGCGAACAGTTGAGGTTGGCCCTGTCTGCTGGACATCTGTCGATCTATCATCATGGACCGAGCAAGGCAAGCGGGATGACGGCGATACCATCCTGACGGCGGTAGGCGTACTGTCCGGTGTGGAGCACGACAGCATCCATGAGTAGTGGCCCCATCTGTTGCCTCAGCCAGTGGAGGTGGCGTACGTCGTTGTCATCAATGGTGTCGGAGAGTTTCACCTCCAACGCGACGATCTTACGGTCGTTTGTCTCGACGATGATGTCGATTTCACGGTCGCCATTCTTGGTCCGCAGATGGCCGACGCGCGCGTCCATCATGTCGGCATAGGTACGCACTGACTGGACGGCCAGTGATTCGAAGAGCGCCCCGAGCCAAGTCCCCGCACTCGGCGAGGGTGTGTCCCCCTCACCTAACAGCAGTCCTTGTGAGCCGATGCCAACCATACGTGCTGCAAGGGCTGGGTCGACGAGGTGGTGTTTCGCTGAAACGGTCAGCCGCTTCAGTGGGATGAAGGTCGGAATCCACGCCTCGACCGGGTCGAGGATGAACAACCGTCTCAGGTGCTCGCGGTATCCATCAACGGTTGCACGTGCAGGCTTGTTTGGCTCGCCTGCCGTGGCAGCATCGAGGATCTTCGTGTAGTCTGCCGTGGAAGCAGTCGCCGCCCCATAGGCTTCAAGCCAAGCCCGCAGCGTCGCTGGCCTGCGCATGATGGTCCCGTTTTCCCGGAGATCTCTGTCGACGATACGGGTGAGGTAGCCATCAAGCTGGCGATTTCGAAAGCGTTGCGGAGTCTCACGAATACCAGGGAATCCCGAGCGCAAGATCTCATCAACGTAGTCCTTTACCGCGAGTGGAGTGACTCCTGCGATAGAGGCATTCCCAGCGTGCAGATCTCGTAGGGATACGGTGGGCTCCTGTATACCGCGTTCACTCAAAGCCATCGGTCGCATGAGTAGCCGAATGATTCGGCCGGCACCACTATGGATACGGGTGCCCCGCGCAATGCCAGCCGATCCAGCCAGCAGAAATCTGCCGTACGCACGAGCGTCATCGTCGACAGCGATCCGTACGCGATCCCAAACTTGGGGTTCGAGCTGCCACTCGTCGATCAGTACAGGGGGTTCGGCCTGGGTGACAAGGTCATAGTTCCCGTGTACAACCGCGCGCGTGCGTGGATCGGTCATGTTGAGTACGGTTTTCGCTCGACGGCTCGCGGTGGCGGTCTTGCCGACGCCTTTGGCGCCCTCAAGTGCAATCGCGACGACGCCTTCCAGGGCCTCGTCAAGGATGGCATCGACCACACGTCGCCGGTAACTCACCTGTGCATTCTAGCATCCCGTCGCCTACAAACTAGGCAAATCGTCGTAATTCTGTTAGGCATTTCGTCGCATTCGTACAAGGCAGTTCGACGTTTTCTGGGCGTGATGATGCTGGTGACGTCAGCTGGCGACTCCTAGATGAGCGGCTGGTATTGTCAGACCTATCTGGGCTGCTGGAAAGCAAACGGAAAGAGCTGAGACGCTGAGCACCTCGGCCATGAGAGACGCCGTTAGTGGCGCACCGGCCTTGACGAGCGCCCGCATCGTGGACTCGTCGGTCGCTCCTGGCAGACTCTCCACGGACATTCGATGTACCCAGAGCATCGAGTCCTCGTGCTCTCGGATCAGGCGGCCTAGCAGGTCGTCCGGCGTGATGACATCAAGATCGAAGCGTGCCATGACAGCGGGCGGGAAGTCGCCGAGATTGAGCGTGCAGATGCCTGCCGCCGGAGCGCCGAGCGCGGTGGCAATTACATGCCGGTCGTCCTCGTCGGGCAGAGCTACACCGGCCAGGCGGTCGAAGTCGACAGGGGAGGGGTCGCGCTGCGCGTAAGGGTAAGTCAGGTTCATGGCCTGGACAAGGCGATCTGCTGAGTCTTGGGTGAAGCCGGGCCGGTTCGCCATGAGGTGCTCGGTCACCTCGCCAAGGATCGTCTCGCTCCAGACGACGTGGATGAGCTGGGCTCGCATGGCATACAGCAGATAGTCGCGCAGAACACGCGAGTACAAGACGCAGGCATCCGCCACATAGGTCGGGGCGGTCTAGTCGGCGGGTAGCCGGGGACGTTTCACTCGGTCAGCCCGAGTTCGTTTTGCAGCGCCATTAAATCGGCCATCGCCTTCTCTTGGCGGGCGTCCTCGATCTCAAGCCAGCGGTTCACGGCGTCTAGGCGGATGCGATGGTGCGACCCGACCATGCGGAAGGGCAGGACGCCATCGTCAAGCAGCTTGTGCACCTGGGCGCGGGACATCCCCATCATCGACGCCGCCTCAGCCGGACTGACCTCACGCAAGCCCTTGGTCGCCACGACCTGCTGGCCGGCAGTTTCGGCATCCATCCAGCGGGCGATCATCTCGGCGGTCTCGCGCGACACCGAGATCTGCACCCGGCTCTTGCCAGTTGCCAGCGCCTCGTGCACGGCTTGAGTGTCGCGTACCAGTACGGGAGCCATCTCGCTCACCTCTATCTGTCACAGTTGCTACAACTGCCACTATTGTACACCGCTTTTCGACACCTAGCCGTGCGACAACTGGTGTCCCGGTTCCAGTGACCCGGCAGAACCGAGTCGGGATAACGCTCGACGACGTTGGGTCGGACGCGGTCTCACCGCGTCGGGTTCCGTGGAGTTCCACTGGCTCACGACGCCAGGTAGACCTCCGTGCTTCACGGGCGTCGTCACCAACGGGGGTGAGGAACTGTGTCACCTTCTTCGTCAATCTCTGATACAGCTCGGCAAAACGCATGTGGAATGCCTGGCCATCGTCGGCTACCACGCCGATCCGATGGGTGCCGTGGGCCTTTGGCGCATCGAACGAGAAATGCGCGTGTCGGAGCGGATCGGCATTCCGCGCTGACTCCTGCCGATCAAGCTGAGTTTGATGCGTTCGCGCGGACTCCTCTTTGCGCTTCGGATCATCTGGAAGCGCGAGTTCTCAAACCGGTCGTGTTTCCTCCACGGCCCATTGCGTGGTCGTAAACGTAGCGCAGCGGCGGTGCCGATCAGGCACGCACCAAGCGCGACGCCGCCAGTCGATTTAGCGATACGTTCTGCTCCGCAGCCTCAATCACGAGCTGCCGATGAACCTCTGGCGGTACCCGGACCATGAACTTGCCGGAGTATTCCCGGTCAGCCAGCGCAGACGGTACAGGGCCGCCATCAGCTTCCAGATCGGAAACCGTCTCCCGCGCCACGCGATGGATGCCCGCGAACGCCTCGCTTGGGTCAGCGGCCAACCATGAGAGCGACGGCAACTCGGCGACCGTTCCCACGAACAGGTCGTCCTCGGGCGACCAATGCACCCGGTAGGTGTAGTGCTCCGCGATGTTGCTCACTTCTCCTCCTTCAGCCTGTCAATGGCGGCGAGAACCTGCCTGACCTGATAGGGCTTGGCCTCGCCGTGGAAGTTTGGATATTGACTCGCGGATCGCCAGGCCAGGGCGTCTTGTACGCCTGGTATGAGCCGCCCGAGCGTCTCGGCTCACCGAAGTGTGCCCGACAGATGCGCTCCAGGTCGACGAAGCGGACACCCTTCGGGTTGGCCCTCATCTGGACGATGAGATCGTCAACGCTTGGCATGATCCTCCAATATCAATAATGATACTACGCCCATCGTGGCAATGAGCCTCCCGTGGTCGAATGAAAACAGCAGACCCCGGCATCATCGGCCGAGATTCCATTGAAAGTGGACACCAAGACCAGGCTCAAAGTGGACAGTAAGTGGACACCTGGGCCCAAAACCAGCCCATCTCTACACCTCAAATGCCCTCCGACAAGGCATCCCAGTCGGGCTGACAGGATTTGAACCTGCGACCCCTTGGCGAGTTAACCCCGCTTTGCGGTCAGTGGCGGTTAGCCCCGGTTGTCGGCGATTTCCTTGGTTTGACTAGGGAAGATCGCTTCTTCCGTGACGACTAGTCTACCGGATCGCGGCGATTCTTGGCGGTTGGTCACGGTTGAATTCCGGGGCAATTCCAGGGGCTCATCCGTCGCGGCACCGTCCATCAGAAGTGCCGAGGCCCGCGACGGCGGCTGACGCGGTCAAGGAGACAAGACTATGCCGAAAATGGGATAGT
>WRFP01000129.1 GCA_009778725.1 Propionibacteriaceae bacterium | reverse complement strand
GGTGCCGGGGGAGAGGGTTTGGCCGGGGACGGGGAATTCGGTGTCGGTTCCGGTGTGGATGAGGATGCGGTAGGCGGTTCCCCAGGCAATGTCGGGGAGGGTGATGTCGATGGGGTCGGGGCCGGCGTACATCCAGAGGATGAAGACCTCGTCGGCGGTGGAGGAGTACATGCCGAGCAGTTTGCGGCCGGGGTCGTGCCAGTCGGCGTCGCCCATCTCACCGGTGGTGCCGTTGAGCCAGGCCAGGCAGGGCCGGCCGAGCGAGTGTCCGTCGGCGTCCAGGACGGGCTCATGGTGCACGAAGCTGCTGGGGGCCAGAGACGGATGGGCGGCGCGGATGCTGGTCAGGTTGCCGACGAAGGTGGTCATCTCATCCCAGGTGTCTTCTTCGGCCCAGGAGGCCCAAGAGATCGGTGTGTCCTGACAGTACGCGTTGTTGTTGCCTTGTTGGCTACGCCCGAATTCGTCGCCCGCGGTGATCATCGGGGTGCCATGGGCGAAGACGAGTGTCATGAGGAAGTTGCGGACCTGACGTTGCCTCAGGGCGCTGATTTCCTCGTCGTCGGTCTCTCCTTCGGCTCCGCAGTTCCAGGAGCGGTTGTCGTCGCTGCCGTCGCGGTTGTTCTCGTTGTTGTCGAGATTGTGTTTGCCCTGGTACGTCACCAGGTCGCGCAGGGTGAATCCGTCGTGGGCCGTCACGAAGTTGACCGAATCGGTCACCGGACGCCCGTCGTGCTCGAACAGGTCCGGGGAACCGCACATCCGTGTGGCCAGGTCCTGCACCCCGGCGGTACCCCCGCGCCAGAAGTCGCGCATGTAGTCGCGGAACTGCCCGTTCCACTCGCCCCAGCCGGCACCCCAGGCGCCCAGTTGGTAGCCGTACGGGCCGATGTCCCACGGTTCTGCGATCATGGTCACACCGCTGAAGACTGGGTCTGACGCCAACGCCTTCTTGAAAGGATGCTCATGGTCGACATAATGCTGCTTGTCACGGATCAGTGTGGTGGCCAAGTCGAAGCGGAAGCCGTCGACGCCCATCTCGCTGACCCAGTAGCGCAAGGAATCCAGCACCATTCGCAGCACCCCCGGCTGGGAGGTGTCGACCGAGTTGCCGCAACCGGTGACGTCGTAGTCGTCGTACATGTTCTGTGTCAGCCGGTAGTAGCCGGCGTGGTCGATCCCCCGGAAAGCCAGGGTCGGTCCTTCATGGTTGCCCTCACCGGTGTGGTTATAAACCACGTCGAGAATGACTTCGATCCCAGCTTTGTGCAGGGCAGAGACCATGTCCTTGAACTCGTCGACCTGCTCGCCCATTGTTCCCACGGAAGCGTAGGCGGCATGGGGGGCGAAGAAACCCATGGTGTTGTAGCCCCAATAGTTGGACAGCCCAGCCCGGATGATGAAAGGTTCGGAAACAAAGTGCTGGACAGGCAACAATTCTACGGTCGTGACACCGATGCCGGTCAGATGATCAATGATCGCCGGGTACGCCAAACCCGCGAACGTGCCCCGTAGATGTTCGGGAACCTGGGGATGTCGCAGGGTATAGCCCTTGACATGGGTTTCCAGGATGACCCGTTCGCGCGCCGGGATGGGTCGTTCCAGCGGTACAGGCCCGGGTCCGGGCTCGACGACCACCGAGATCGGAACCGCATGGGAAGAATCGCTGGTGTCGGGCAAGTAGTCCGATTCTGAGGTGTGGTCGTGGATCGGGCCGGAATAGTCGACACCGCCGGTGATGGCCCGGGCGTACGGATCAAGCAGCAGTCGGGCCGGATTGAAACGCTGCCCGCTCTTCGGCTCCCACATTCCATGGACCCGGAAACCGTACATCTGTCCCACACCGACACCAGGCAGATGGACGCTCCACACCCCACCATCGCCCAGCGCCATGTCCCGGTTGGACTGTTCGCGGTCCCGGGAGACCAGGGCCACTTCCACCCGTGTCGCACGCGGAGCCCACAGGGCAAATGTCACCCCATCAGCGTCCAATGTCGCTCCCAGCCGGGCATCATCGGATGGAGCTGGCAGGTCAGGCTGAGTCATGGGTGATCCTCTTCGTACTATCACCACCATACTCGATTTCTTCTTTACAGCCCGGATCCACCGATTGCTGGCCTCGCGAGCGTTCCAGACTAAACCCTCCGCTGGGCCATCCCCGGCTTCCTGCGAATCGGGATTTGCCCGGACTAGGCATTTTTGGGTTGAACCGAGTTGAATAGGCAGGTGAGTATTGATCCTCCCACGCGCCACCGGCAGTTGTGTGCCCTGCTCAACCAGTACCGCTGGGAGTACTACGTCATGGATGCACCGAGTATTCCCGATGCCGACTTCGACGCCCTGATGCGCGAACTGGAGGCCATTGAGGCCGACCACCCGGAACTGGTGACACTCGAATCTCCTTCCCAACAGGTCGGCCCGCCCGCTGACACCAGTTTCACTGCGGTGACCCACCCGTCGGTGATGCTGAGTCTGGACAACGCTTTCAGCGTCGATGAGGTACGAGCCTGGTACGCGCGGGTCGTGTCCCTGGTGGGCCCAGATGCGCTGGACGAGTCCGGCTACATGTGCGAGATGAAAATCGACGGGCTGGCCGTCGATCTGGTGTACGTCGATTCGGTGCTGACCAGGGCCGCGACTCGCGGCGATGGTCGTGTGGGCGAGGACGTGACGGCGAATGTCCGGACCATCTCTGCGGTCCCGCCGCGCTTGTCGGCTGCCGTTCCGGGCCTGTTGGAGGTTCGCGGCGAGGTCTTCCTCCCACTGGCCGAGTTTGCCGACCTCAACGACGCCCTGATCGAAGACGGCAAGAAACCTTTCGCCAATCCGCGCAATGCGGCAGCCGGGTCGCTGCGCCTGAAAGACCCCCGGGTGACGCAGACTCGATCATTGTCCTTTCTCTGCCACGGCATCGGAGCCTGCGAGGACGCCGAGATCACCAGTTTGAGCCAGGCCTACGACCATCTGTCGTCCTGGGGACTGCCCACCTCCGACCGGGCCCGGCTGGTCCACAGCCTCGACGAGGTCACCGCCTACATCGCCGACATCGGGGAGCGCCGCCATCGTTTGAGCCACGAGATCGACGGGGCCGTGATCAAGGTCGACCAGATTGTCGTCCAACGCCGACTGGGAGCAACAGTACGAGCCCCCCGTTGGGCGATCGCGTACAAATTCCCGCCGGTGGAGGTGACCACCAAGCTGTTGGACATCCGAGTGGGGGTCGGGCGCACCGGCCGGGTGACCCCGTATGCGGTGATGGAACCAGTCAAGGTCGCTGGATCGACGGTGGAGATGGCCACGCTGCACAATGCTTCCGAGGTGGTCCGCAAAGGAGTCTTGATCGGGGACACAGTCATCTTGCGCAAAGCCGGCGACGTGATTCCCGAGGTCCTCGGCCCCGTGCTGCAGGACCGTACTGGATCCGAACACGCCTTCCAGATGCCGACCGTCTGTCCCGAATGCGGCACCGAATTGCGGCCTGAGAAGGAAGGCGACGCAGATCTCAGATGCCCGAACCGGCGTTCGTGTCCGGCTCAATTGCGTGAAAGGCTCATCCATTTGGCTTCGCGTCCAGGACTCGATATCGAGGGGTTGGGGGAGAAGGCGGTCGACGCCATCATGGCCCAGGGGCTGGTCACGGATGAAGGCGACGTCTTCGACCTGACCGCTGACAAACTCATACAGTGCTCGTTGTTTCAAAGAGATGTGAAGGGGAGTACACAACCAGCTCTGTCGAAGATCGGCGAGAAGCTACTCGGTGAACTCCAGGCAGCCAAGACCAGACCCTTCGACCGCTATCTGGTGGCGCTGTCGATCCGGCATGTCGGCAAGGGGGTGGCGCCGCTGATCGCCGCCAGTTATCGCACCATCGACGACCTGGCAGGCGCCACCCAGGATGAACTGAGCCAAATTGAAGGAGTGGGGCCGATCCTGGCCGAGTCCATCCGTGCCTGGTTCGAGGTGGACTGGCACCGTGCCATCGTGGACAAGTGGAAGCTCGCCGGGGCCATGGCAGCAGCGACGGCACCCGGAGCTGAGATCGCCCAAACCCTGGCCGGGCTCACCCTGGTCGTGACCGGTTCGGTGCCGGGCTTCAGCCGCGACGAGGCCAATCAAGCCGTGGTGGCCGCAGGTGGAAAGGCGACAGGATCGGTGTCCAAGAACACCGACGCAGTGGTCGCCGGCGACGGAGCCGGATCAAAACTCGGCAAGGCTGTCAGCCTGGGTGTCCCAGTGATCGACGCGGCCCTGTTCCCGCAATTGCTGGCCGAAGGACTCCAGTCAGTCCTGCCTGAACCCGCTCAGACCACCTAGATCACCTAGGCCGACCAGCACCAGGGGTAAACTGATTCGGTGCGCATTTTCACGAATCTGAAGCTCCATGGCGACACACCCCTGAGAGTCCAACCGGGTGTGGGGGAGTGGGGCCCCTCCCAGGTGATGACCACCAAAAGGAAGAGGCGGGTTCGCTGGATGTGGGTGATTGCTTTCGTCCTGATCGCCACCCTGCTGTTCTTTTTTGGACACTATGTGTACACGATCATCATGAGCGCGGGCGACTAGCCCGGAATTCCACAGTCCGGACACAAACGTGGTCACATCCAGATCTGTCTCCGGGATGTGACCACGTTTGTATGAGGATCATCCTGCGATGATTACATGACACCTTGCTCGATCATCGCACCTGCGACACGCTCGAAGCCAGCAATGTTGGCGCCGTTGAACAGATCGTCGCCCAGACCGTACTTGTTGGCCGCCGCGAGGGAGTCGGCCACGATCTTGTTCATGATGCCCTGCAGCCGGGAGTCGACCTCTTCGAAGGTCCACTGGACACGCATGGAATCCTGGGACATTTCCAGACCTGAGACGGCGACGCCACCGGCATTCGACGCCTTGCCCGGGCAGAAGATCACATCGGCAGCGCGGAATGCATCGATCGCTTCCGGAGTCGACGGCATATTCGCGCCTTCGGCCACGATCTTGACGCCGTTCTTGATCAGTTCGAGGGCATCCGTTTCGCTGATCTCGTTCTGGGTCGCGCAGGGCAGCGCAATCTGGCAGGGCACTTCCCACACAGACTTGCCTGCGACAAACCGGGCCTGGGGGCGATGGTTCGTGTAATCCGAAATGCGTGCACGCTGGACGAGTTTGATCTGCTTGACCACGTCGAGATCGATCCCGTCAGGGTCGTAGATGTAGCCGGAGGAATCACTCATGACGACGACCTGGCCACCGAGTGCCATCGCCTTCTCGGCTGCGAAGATGGACACATTGCCACTACCGCTGATGCTGACGGCCTTGCCCTCGAAGCTGTCGTCCTTCAGGCGCCGCAGGGCCTCCTGGGTGTAGTAGCACAGGCCGTACCCTGTTGCCTCAGTACGGGCGAGGCTGCCGCCGAAGTCCAGGCCCTTGCCGGTCAGCACACCGGTGAATTCGTTCGACAAGCGCTTGTATTGGCCGAAGAGATAGCCGATCTCGCGACCGCCCACGCCGATGTCACCGGCAGGAATGTCGGTATTGGCGCCGATGTGGCGGTACAAGGTGCTCATGAAGGCCTGGCAGAAACGCATGACCTCCGCGTCGGACTTGCCGTGCGTGTCGAAATCGCTTCCGCCCTTGCCGCCGCCCATCCACAAACCGGTCAGAGAGTTCTTGAAAACCTGCTCGAAGCCCAAGAACTTCAGGATCGAGGCCGTGACAGAAGAATGGAACCGCAGTCCGCCCTTGTAGGGGCCGATCGCGTTGTTGAACTCGAAGCGGTATCCACGATTGACCTGAACCTGTCCGGCGTCGTCCACCCACGCGACTCGGAACTTGAGTTGGCGGTCGGGCTCGACCAGACGCTCCAGGATGGCGTGGTCTTCGATGATGGGATTGTCGCGTACCGCTGGCTCGATGCTCAAAAGAACTTCTCGAACAGCCTGTAGG
>WRFP01000128.1 GCA_009778725.1 Propionibacteriaceae bacterium | reverse complement strand
GGTCAACCTGGTCAAAGCCACTGTGCTGACAGTCGCACCAGAAGCGGTAGCCCGGAAAACTCAACTCCTCCAATCTGGACGCTACGTCACCACCCATCCTTCTGATCAGGACACCGCCACCAGTTATCTGGACGCCACTCTTGACACGGCGGATGCGCTGTTCTTCGACGCGACCCTCAACCGTGTCGCTGACGTGATGGCGGAACGGGGAGACACCCGGGACAAGGACCATCGTCGTGCCGCGGCGGTCGGTATCCTCGCCACCCCCGCCCTAGCATTATCGATGTTGGGTGTGCACACCCGCCGGGGAATGGACTCTGACCAGCCTGACCCGGAGATTCCCACACCCCAGCAGGTGGAACGGTCGTTACCGGTCGCGCGCGTGTATGTGCACTTGTCCGGTGATGCTTTGATGCGCGGTGAGGGTGTGGCGCGGGTGGAGCGCTTGGGTCCAGTACGGGTGCAAGACTTGGCTCGTGTGGTTGGTCATGCCCGCATCCGGGTGACCCCAGTCCTCCACCTCGGTGACAATGATCCGGGTACAGACCGCTACGACATCCCCCCATCCATCCGGGAACATGTGCTCGCCCGAGACGCCTGGGAAGCCTTCCCCTACTCATCGAGGGAAGCCCGCCACCTCGACTTGGACCACGTCGACCCCTATGTTCCCGGACGCCCGGATCAGACCCGGACTTCGAATCTGGCTCCCTTGGCTCGCCGGTCGCACCGTGTGAAAACCCATGCCGGATGGATTCTGGAGCAACCCGAACCCGGAGTCTTCTACTGGCGAACCGGCTTGGGCCAAACCTTCATAGTCGGACCCGACGGCACCACCGACACCACCCCCGCACCCCCACGACACCCAAAAACCAACACCATTGTCCTGACACCCCAACATCACCCATCTCCTGATCGATCACCAACCCGTACAGAAACCGGACCAACCGGAACCAGCCCACCACCACAAAACCCCTAAGGACAACACCCCTACGCCCCTTCGCACTCCCGGTCCACACCGCAGGATCCTCAGCCAATCGTCGTAGTCCGGCAGCCTGAACAGCCCCGACAGTAGAAGTTGCTTAAGAGCGTGCTGAAATATGCTGTTCCGAGCGAGGACGTGCTGAGCGGGTGAAGATTCGCCACCCCGCATCTTGGACACGTACTGGACGTACATCGCAAGATGTGGGGTCCGAATGTCGCTCGTCCTGTGCGCCGCAGCCGTGACATGGTATTTCGGCACGCTCTTAACCATGAACAATCCATGTGCATCACTCGGCAGAAATGTCATGTCACGTGATCTGGACCCACGGTTCACCGGCTTGGAGTGATGTCTTGTTTCGCACTTCTTCCACTGATATCGTGAGCGCACAGCCGAGAACAACGATGAATGTAGTGTCTCGGAAGATGACAATCTCCTGATGGGGGATGAAGGTGAGAGTACGGGACGGGGTTGTGCGGCGGGTAAGGTCGTCTTGGATCGTTTTGGTGATTCTTGGGGTGGTCGTTGGGGCATTCACTGTTGGAGTACTGGTGGCACCGGACCATCCACCGGCTGACTTGGGGGTGGCTGATGCCACAACCAGTGTGCCGGTTGTGACTCAGGCGTTTGAGGATCCTGTCAGCGTGGGGGCTGTGTTCGTACTGGGCGATGCGGTTCCGCTGATCGTCCGGACATCTGGGACGGTGACCTCGGGGGTGAACGGGTCGGTGTTGGTGTCTGGTCAGGTGGCCATACGCGTGGACCAACGCCCGATTGTGGCGGTGTCTTCCTCGGTGGTGTTGTATCGCGATTTGATGATCGGGGATCGTGGCCAGGACGTGGCAGGGTTGAACGCCGAGTTAACCAGGTTGGGGTACGGACCCTTCTCGTCCGACGTATTCACTGCGGACACGGGCCAGGCGTGGGCGGCCTTGCTGGCCCAGGCCGGTGTGGCCAATGATGGCCGGGGATTGCGGTTGGTGGACGTCCTCTGGATTCCAGACACGACTGTGCCGGTGAAGTCGTGGTCCGCATTGCCGGGAACAGCGGTGAAGACAGGCGATGTGGTGGGGTACACCCAACCACGGCTGAATGGCCTGGAGTTGTCCACTTCAGACAAGCAGCCAGTGGTGCACGGGGATCGCCAATTGACACTGTTCAATGTGAGTACGCCGATGAACGACATCTCCGTACCGGTTCCAGATGAATTCTTGCGTGAACTGGAACAGACACCCGACTTCGCAAGCATGGTCGCCAATGACCAGAACACCGGGCAAGCAACGATGACCCTGGTTGAGCCGATCACCGCGTACCGGGTCCCACCAGGGGCTCTGTTCGCAGTGACGGGTGCGACCGGGTGTGTACAAAATGGTGACGCGAGCGTGGCGGTGACGATCGTCGGGGCGGGATTGGGCGCCACACTGGTCACAGTTTCACAGCCAATCGATCGGGTGGCGGTTGGTACTGGCATCACGATGACCACATGCTAGGTGGCTACTGTGGAGTCTTTTTTCCGTGAACGGTTGGTCGTTCTAGACCGGGTGGGCCACTGGTTTCCCGGAACAGATGTGTTGTTCGATGGCCTCTGTGCGACCCTGAGACCGGGATCTGTCACCGGGGTGTGTGGTCCGTCTGGTTGTGGTAAATCGACGCTGCTCACACTGATTGCCGGGTGGGAACGCCCTCAGCGTGGAAAAGTCACCTCCGCTGGTGTGAACTCGGTCGTGTGGGTCTTCCAGAATCCTCACGGAGTACCCCACCGTACTGCGCTGGATCATGTCGCGTTTCCGTTCCTGGCCAAGGGTGACAGTCGTCGGGTTGCCAGTCAGAAGGGGTTGGAGGTGATGCAGCGGTTCGGTTTGGAGCCGGTCGCCTGGCGTCCATTTTCAGCCTTGTCTGGCGGTGAGGCACAGCGTCTCATGCTGGCCCGGGCGCTGGCAGTCGGACCTGATGTCTTGTTGGTCGACGAGCCGACTGCGCAGCTTGACCGGCATGCGGCCGCTAGTGTCAATGATAATTTGCGACTGGTGGCGTCGTCGGGGGCGATCGTGGTGGTGGCCACCCATGACCCTGGGACTCGTCGTGTCTGTGACTCGCTGATCGACTTGGGTGCCGGCACCGGCGTCGTTGGGAGCCGGTCATGAGGATACCCGGTGTGTTGTCGGAAGTGTGGCGAAACGTGTCCTCCGGTACGACCAGGGCTGTCATCTTTGCGCTTGTCACCGCAGTTGTGGTGGTCGTGTTCACCGTGGCTGACGTGGTCACGATTCACCATATCGAAGCCGATGTTCACCAGTTCCAGGCCTCCGCTGCCGACGTACGCACCATCTCAGCTCCAGGCCAGGTCGACGGTGTGGCTTGCGATCAGTTGTCGGCCGTGCCGAGCGTCCAGGCCGCAGGAGCAGTACGCCAGGCGCCATCGATCACGGCTGCTGAAGCACCCGGAGTTTCGATGACGGCCTATGAAGTCAGTGACGGAATGGCTGGTGTTGTTGGTGCCACGACCACCGGCCAGACAGGCGCGTGGGTGGAATCTGCACTGGCCAACGTCCTGGCGGTCGGTCCGGGAGACACCTTGTCGACTGCGGACGGTCCCTTGCAGGTGGCCTCCGTCTTCGACTGGCCCAACGACGGGCGCGACCCTCGATTCGGGTTTGCGATCCTGCTTCCGGTCCAGGCTGCTCAAAGCTTCGACGAGTGCTGGATCCGGGCCTGGCCCATTGCCGACGACAACGACACCCTCCTTCGCTCAACGCTGATAGTCTCTACGGATTCGTCTCCGTTCCTGGTCAGCCAAGTGAACCGGAACCTGGGGGTCAATCTGGATGCCCACCAGCAGTACGAGCAGCGCCTCACCCGACATGGCATGTGGGTCGCACCGCTGGCACTTTTCCTGATCGGTTTCATCGCCACCTGGTCCCGGCGCCTCGAGCACGCGGCCAATCTGCATGCTGGTTTGGACCGTGGGTCTTTCTCGTTGGGGGTGGCACTCGAATCGCTGGTCTGGGTGGTCGCCGGCAATCTGTTGGCACTGATGGTGGACGTGGCCGCCATCCGGATACTCGGTATGGCATCGATCGGGCCAGTCATGGCGACCTGTGGAACCATCGCGTGGTTGTCACTGGCAGCGTCGTTGCTTGGAACGCTGGTCGCCGCATTCTTCATCCGCGACAAACCCGAATCCACCGCTGGCTTGCGTCGCGAGCGACACGGTGCCGGTGCGATGGGTCGACGGTTGCCGTGAGGGCTGACTCGACGTGAAGTTGAGTGGCGACCAGCGGGCCGTTACGCTGCTCGTTTTTGGAGGGCGGCCCATTCGTCTCTGAGGCCGACGGTGCGATGGAACAGCAGGGGTACGTCGCGGTCGGCGGCGAAATAACCGATTCTCTCAAACTGGACGACCTGGCCTGGACCGACTCCGGATTCGCCGGCGGCCAGGGCGGGTTCTACCTTGGCGACGAGGGTTTCGACTGAGGCTGGTGCGAGATCGTCGAGGGGATCGCCGGTGGCTTGACCGGGGGCCTCTGCGGCGAAGAGGTGCTCGTACAATCTGACTTCGGCGTCGATGGCGTGATCGGCGCTGACCCAGTGCATGGTTGATTTCACCTTGCGGCCATCGGGACTGTTGCCACCACGGCTGGCGGGATCGTAGGTCGCCCGTACTTCGACGATGTCGCCGTTGGCATCCTCGACAGCGCTGGTTGCCGTCACCAGGTAGGCACCGCGCAACCGTACTTCGTTGCCAGGGTACAGGCGGAAGAACTTGGGCGGCGGGACTGCGGCGAAGTCCTCCCGCTCGATCCACAACTCACCCGAGAATGGAACCTGCCGGGTGCCGTCGTCGGGGTTCTCGGGGTTGTTGGCGATCTCGAACCACTCGGTCTGGCCAGCGGGCCAGTTGTCGATGACCAACTTCACCGGGCGCAAGACCGCCATACGACGCTGGGCCACGCGGTTCAACTCGACCCTCACGAAGGACTCCAGTTCCTCGATCGAATGCCTGGCGTTGGTCTTGGTCACCCCGATATGCGTGCAGAACGACCGGATGGCCGCCGCGGGATAGCCACGTCGGCGAAGGCCCTGCAAAGTGGGCATCCGCGGGTCGTCCCAGCCATCGACCACGCCATCGTCGATGAGTTGGCGCAACTTGCGCTTGCTGGTGACCGTGTGGGTCAGTTCCAGACGGGCGAATTCCAGCTGTTGTGGCTTCTCACGCGGAAGATCGAGGTGTTCGAGATACCAATCGTACAAGGGTCGATGCGTGACGAATTCCAAAGTGCACATCGAGTGGGTGACGCCCTCCAGCGCGTCCGACTGGCCGTGCGCCCAATCGTAGGTCGGATAGATCAGCCAGGTATCGTGAGTCCGGTGGTGATGGCCGCGTCTGATACGGTACATCACCGGATCGCGCAATTGCATGTTGTCGGCCTGCATGTCGATCTTGGCCCGCAGAACCCTCTCCCCGTCGGCGAACTCACCGGCGCGCATCCGGCGGAACAGATCGAGATTCTCCTCGGGAGTACGGTTCCTGTGCGGTGACTCGACTCCCTCCTGGCCGTAGCCGCCGCGCTGGCCCGAAATGGTCTCCTGGTCCTGGTCGTCGACATAAGCCAAACCCCGTTCGATCAGGGATTCCGCCCAGGTGTAGAGGTCCTCGAAATAATCAGACGCGTAAAACACCTGGTTGGGACTGAAACCGAGCCAGCGGATGTCGTCGATGATCGACTCGACGTACTCCACGTCTTCGGTGTCGGGGTTGGTGTCGTCGAAGCGCAGGTTGCAGACCCCGTCGAACTGTTCGGCGATGCTGAAATCGGTCACGATCGCTTTCGCGTGCCCGATATGCAGGTAACCGTTTGGCTCCGGTGGGAAGCGCGTTTGCACGCGTGTCTGGCCGGATGCGATGTCTTGGCGCACTACGTCAGCGATGAAGTCTCCGGCCATCACAGTGGCGTCTCTGCCTACACTAGGTTCGCTCACCTAAGCTAGCTTAGCGGCAACGCGCGATGGTCACTGCTTCGGAATGGAACGACTAGCATG
>WRFP01000127.1 GCA_009778725.1 Propionibacteriaceae bacterium | reverse complement strand
CTGGACGTCCATGGAGACAATCGTGGTTGGTTCAAGGAGAACTGGCAGCGCCAGGTCATGACCGCCGCCGGGCTGCCGGATTTCGGGCCGGTCCAGAACAACATGAGCTTCAACGCCAAGGCCGGGACGACCCGCGGGATCCACGCCGAACCCTGGGACAAGTTCGTCTCCTCAGCCCAAGGCCGCTACTTCGGGGTGTGGGTCGACCTGCGCGAAGGACCCGGCTTCGGGACGGTCTTCACCACCGAGGTCGACGAGTCGATCGCCGTCTTCGTCCCGCGCGGGGTCGGCAACGGCTACCAGACGCTCACCGACAACGTCAGCTATTCCTATCTGGTCAACGACCACTGGAGCCCTGAGTCGATCCCCCAGTACGCCTACCTGAACCTGGACGACCCGAGCGTGGGCATCGACTGGCCGATCCCGCTGGCCGAGGCGGAACTCTCGGACAAGGACCGCAACCATCCCCTGCTGAAGGACGCGAAACGGGTGTCGCCCAAGAATGTCCTGATCCTCGGCGGCAACGGTCAACTGGGCCGGGCTCTCGCCCAGCTGTACCCCGGCGCCCGGCGCGTCGACATCGACGAGCTGGATCTCAGCGACGCCGACCAGATGAAGAATTTTCCCTGGCAGGACTTCGACACGCTGATCAACGCCGCCGCTTGGACCAACGTCGACGGGGCTGAGACTCCCGAGGGGCGGCTGGGAGCCTGGACAGCCAATGCGCAGGTCCCCGCCACCTTGGCCCGTATCGCCATCGAACACCGTGCCCGGCTGGTCCACATCTCCTCCGACTATGTCTTCGACGGATCGCACCCCGGCTGGACCGAAGACGACACCTTCGCCCCCCTGGGCGTCTACGGCCAGTCCAAAGCGGCCGGAGACATCGCGATCAGCATCGTTGCCCAGCACTATCTCATCCGCACCAGTTGGGTCGTCGGTGACGGCAAAAACTTCCTGCGCACCATGGGAGAACTGGCTGACAAGGGCATCTGCCCCACCGTCGTCCAGGATCAAATCGGCCGCCTGACCCACACCAGCAACTTGGCGGCGGCAATCAAGCACCTGCTCGACACCGGCGCCCCGTACGGAACCTACAACTGCACCGACGGCGGCGACTCAGTCAGTTGGGCCGAGATCGCACAAGCTGTCTTCGTCGCCCACGGCCGTGCCGCACAGGATGTCACCCCCGTCACCACCGAGGTCTACTACGCGGGCAAGGACCACATCTCCCCGCGCCCGGCATTCAGCACCCTCGATCTGTCCAAACTCCAGGCCACCGGGTACGTCATCCCGACCTTCCCCATCGGCACCTGACACCGTACTGACAACGCCGAAGCTACTGACAACGCCTAAGCTCACGAACAGTCGGAAGGCTGCTGGATGGTCGGCGGTCCCGGCGGTGTGGTTGGGCTGGACGCAGCAGGCGGGGAGGCGTCGTCAGGGGTTGGCGTGGTTGCCAGATCGGTGGGCGTGACAGAATCGGACGGGACCTGGGATGTTACCTCTGGCTGGAGGCCCGGAATCGGCTGATCGGTTCGCAGAGCCTTCCAGACCGGCTCATCCTGGCTCGGGACCAGGACGACGTTGACTCCGTTGCCCGCCGACGCGATCGGGATGGTGGTGAAGGTGACGTTCGACATACTGAGGTTCTTCAACGAGTACGCGAAACCGGCGATCTCAGCAAGGTTGGTTCCCAGATCGGTGGTCACCGAACTGATCACGGCCCCCACCAGGTTGTACAACTTGGGGAAGTCTGTCACGTAATTCATCTGGAAGGCCTTGTCCATGATGGCGTTGAACAAGGCATGCTGACGATCGATGCGCTGCAGGTCCGAACCATCCCCCAGTCCTGTTCCCGTGCGGGCACGAGCCACGTCGACGGCGGTCATGCCGTCGAGATGCACCGGTCCCGCCGGCAGGTTGAGTCCACCGGCATTGGGCGACTTGATCGGACACAGCAGGGTGACATCGACTCCCCCGATCGCGTCGACCACGTTGACGAAGCCCATGAAATCGACCACCACGTACGCGTCGATGCGGACGTTGGACATGGCCTCGACCGCCCGGATCGCACAGGCGGCGCCGGTGGCCTCATTGGAGTCGGCGGAGTACCCATAGGAGAAGGCTGCGTTGAATCCCATGTGGGTCCACCCGGCTTCGCTGATGAGTTTCCCCTTCTGGGTGACACATTGAGGGATGGTGATCCAGGTGTCGCGCGGGATGGAGACGACGTCGATACGAGTACGGTCAGCCGACACGTGTGCGATGAAGGTGGTATCGGAACGGGCCCCGCCGGGATCGTCCGCGGAGATGGCGGAATTCGACCCATCCCTGGAGTCCGTCCCCATGACGAGAATGTTGACCGCCCGACCGGCGAAGGGATCGCCGGGGTACTTGACCGCACCGGTGCCGTCGTCCGCCGGCGGGCGACTGCCGCTCAACAGCCCGCTGATGTCCTGGCTGTGGAGACGAGAGTTGAGGTCGAACCAGGCGTAGCCCAGTCCGCACCCGATGACGAGCACAACAGCCAGCACGCTGATCAGGGTGATCCTGAGCCCGCGATGGTGGTGGGGGGCATCGACTCCCCGACGCGGTTTGGACCCCCCCTCGCGTCTGGCGGGACCATCGTCGTTGAGGACTGCCCGCGCCGGAACGTACTTGGTGTTGGCCTGATCAGAGGAGGCGATCACCGAATCGTGATGGCCAAAGCCAGCACTGGAGGAGAGATCCTCAGTGTCATATGGGGAATCGCCACCATAGCGCGGCGGACCACTCGCGGCTATGGCATCCTCCCAGTCCCCTGGTCAACATTCCGGCCAGGCCCGAATGACGTGGATCGACTGTTATCAGGCATAAGGGCTATTTTATCGCGAAACCAAGACGGAAACCAAAGATAAACGGACAACCTATCTTGGTTCTCTCCGTGAGATTCTCAACCCTACCTAGACTCTGGCGGGCCTTGACGAGTGCCGTTGTTCGCGGCGCTGGGCCCGCAGGCGGCGTAACCGCTTGACCAGCAAGGGGTCGGCAGCCAACGCTTCCTGCCGGTCGATCAGAGCGTTGAGAATCTGGTAGTACTGCGGACCGGACAGGTCAAAAGTCTGTTTGATCGCCTGTTCTTTTTCCAGCGGAAGCTTCCACCACTGACGCTCAAAATCGAGGACGGCCCGGTCCAGATCAGTCAGATGGCTGACGCTGGTTTCGTCCGTGGTGCTCATACAGACATGGTAGCGAACCAGGCCAGATCCCCGAAGGACCTTGAGTCGGCGTGCCGAAAGGGTCTCGTAATTCGGCGCATCTCGAGTAGACTCATTGTGAGCGCGATTGATGGCGTGCTGTCTCCCAGCCAATGACGAAAGGATGACATGCTGCACCTAACCGGAAAGATTCGCGATTACGCCTGGGGATCCTTGACGGCCATTCCTGAGCTTCTCAGGAATCAGCCGACCGGAGAGCCGCAGGCCGAGTACTGGTTGGGAGCCCATCCGCTGGCGCCCGCCACCATTGACGGGATGGATCTCGATGTGGTCCTGCATGACCATCCCGACTGGGTCGGTGACCGTACCTACCGCGCTTTCGGCGACCGTTTCCCCGTACTGATGAAGATCCTCGCCGCCGAGCATCCTCTGTCGCTGCAGGCTCACCCCAACCGGGAGCAGGCCCAGCAGGGATACGCCCAGGAAACCAAGCAACGAATACCTCTTGACGCTCCCAAACGGATCTACCGGGACGACTGGCCCAAACCCGAATTGTTGGTGGCGCTGACCGAATTCGATGGCCTGTGCGGCTTCAGAAATCCCGCCGAAACCGTCCAACTCTTCGAAGATCTCGGAGTCGGCGCAACCTTCGCCCAGGTCATCGGCCCCCTCACCAAGCGAAAGGGACCGGCGGCGCTGGCAGAAGTCTTCCTCGACATCCTCAGCCAGGACCACCCCGATCACGTCAACGAGGTGCTCCACCTGGCCTCCCGCCACGCCGACGACGATTCCGAACTGGGCCTGTTTGCCCGCACGGCGGTCGACCTCAACCGCTACTTCCCCCAGGACCCCTCCATCCTGGCGGCTCTGCTGCTCAACCGGATCCACCTGGAGCCCGGCCAAGGTTTGTTCCTGCCCACCCGGACCCTGCACTCCTATCTGGGCGGGGTCGGGATCGAGGTGATGGCCTGCTCCGACAACGTCCTGCGTGGAGGGCTGACCTCGAAGTACATCGACGTCGACGAGTTGATCCGGGTCGTGGAATTCATCCCGTGTGAAGTCGCGCCCGTCCAGACCGAGGACGACGCGGGATTCGTCCGCTATCTCACCCCGACTCCGGAATTCGCCGTCTGGCGTGCGGAATTGTCCAGCCAGCCGATGACGATTCCGCGCCGGGACTCCTGCCGGATCGCCCTGGTGGTCGACGGAGAAGCGCGCCTGCGGCAAGCCGAGTCGACCATCGACCTGGCAACCGGCGAAGCAGTCCTGATCCCCTACGGAGAAGATGTCACCGCTTCCGGTTCGGCCACGATCTTCGTCTCGGCTCCCGGCGTGTGACAGTCAGAAGAACTTCCGCATCGTGGCGATCCCGCCCGCGGGGTAGAACCCCATGGCAACGTTGATGTCCAGCATGGGAGCATTGATCTGAGCATTGTCCGTGTGCACGCGGCAGATGTCCGGCCTCTCCTGGGCCATGGCACTCAGGTTGGCCAGCTTCATCCACATCCCCAGCCGATGCCCGCGATGGGCCCCGAGAACGATGGTGATCCACTGGACCGACCCGTCGAAGGGAACAGCTTGAGGCCAGCGCAGTTCGGTGTACCCGACCAATTCGCCGGTCGCCACGTGCTCGGTCGCTGCAATCAGCGACACCAGCCCCTGGTCGTTCAGGTCCTTCACCTGGCGGAGGACCTTGTGCCGGTCCCAGACCTCTTTCTCCCACTCGACCATCCCTGACGGGGCGTCGCGGCTGAAGGCCTCCCTCAGCCGGGCGTACGGTTCGATCCACTCCTCGGGGATCCCGCATCGCCACGAATGCAGGCGATACCCCCACGCATGGGCCAGCGCGTCGGCCAGCAGAGTGTCCATCGTGTCCTGGTCCACCGGAAGCTCCAGAACAGAGCGCCGGGCGGCGTGGGCAAGTTCATAGCCCGAGGACGCCAAGAACCCGACATAGGCCGCACTGGCGGGCGCCTGGGACTGGCGCTGGGTCCGCAGGTAGGGCGGCAGGTCCTCCCGGGCCCCATAGATGGCTTCGACCACCATCTGATTCCTCCCGGCATCGGCTGCCTGGTCTTCGCACCACTGCAGTAGAGCTGTGCCGACACCGCGGCGGCGTACCCCGGGATGGACACACAGCTGGGCCACTGCCTTGTCCTGGTCGTGGGAGGACGGCAGAGCCACCCCGGCCATGCCCACGACCTCATCTTGGTCACTGATGGCCAGTTCCCACCGGCGCGGACCGTCTGTCTCGTTGGCGCGGTCAACCACGAACTGCCGTGCTGAGCGCACCTCGTCCACGTAGCCGTGCAGGTCTTGATAGCAGGCCTCGTCGAGGGCCTGCAGAGCATGGTATTTCCAGGAATGCGCCCGGTCATCCAAAGACGCGATGGGGGGGATATCTTCCAATCGAATGTTGCGTATCATCGGTTTCTCCTTGGGTCAGGTCCCCGGTTCTGGCACCGTACTGGCAGGTCGGCCAGATCACAGAAGAAGCAGCCGGCTGCGAAAACGTCGGCACCAAAAAGGGGCGGCATGATTGCGGGCTCGTCATTGCGATCGACACAAACGACTGATCGCCCGTTCCAACAGGTCATAGCCCGGCACAAAAACTCACGAGCTATGTGACAATGATTATTGATTTAACTTGCGTTACTTCCCACCGACCAAGGGATACTCCAGGCGGAGACGACGACCACGCCAAGCGCGGCCGCCATCGTTCAGCGGGTCTCCCGGTGGGGTTGATGCTTGCGGCATCGTGGGCAGAACTTGCTCAGTTCCATGCGATCAGGATCGTTGCGGCGATTCTTTTTGGTGATGTAGTTGCGTTCTTTGCACTCTGTGCACGCCAACGTGATCTTGGGACGGATTTCGCCCTGTTTCTTCGCCATCACACACTCCGATCCTTGTGGGTTTCGTTCGGTAGCGGGAGCG
>WRFP01000126.1 GCA_009778725.1 Propionibacteriaceae bacterium | reverse complement strand
CTGCCTGCGGGTACGCGGTGACGCCGACCCCGCCGAGATCGCCCGCGTACAACAGGCGATCTGGGACAACGTCGACTCTCCGTCATCCTCGGCGTCAGGCCCTGTCGGCCCAGGAACCACGTCACAACTACCGACCGGTCTGGGCCTGCTCAGATCTGGACAACGCAGTGAGACACTGGCCATCGCTCAACTACTGTTGCTCTACCACCTGTCCCCGAAGTCCCTCCCTCGCTGAGCGGGGTCTGTTGTCACTCATAATCCTGTCAGGTTGTAGCTAGGGTGGCTTCTTCTCACCCGGGAAGTGGATGCTGCTTGTCTGCAAGTAATCCTTTGGGATGCTCATGTCCCGTTGTCAACTCGCGGTCAACGAGGCCCTCTAGTGCGGGCACTTCAGGATAACCCCAAAACGCGCAGATCGCGCCCAACATGAATGGGGTTCCATCGTCCTATTGCCTTTCGGGGTCCTTCAGATACACTTGGGTACGAATGATGTTTGTCGTTGATCTATGACCGCATAGCCGTCCGGGTGGGAGGGGCCATGAGCACAGTATCAATTCCGTCGTCGGCGGTCTTGAACTCGTATACCACTAGCGGCCAGTTCTCTCAAAACGCAAATGCTGGTGCCGCATCGGGGTTGAACTACCCGGCGCCGTATGCCGGCTTGCTAGAGGTCGCTTCGAATGACCTCCCCACGTACGCGATGGTGTGGCAACGTTACACGCTGTACTCGGGCCAAGGTGGTCGTGTATGGGAGCGTGGGTCGTACTCTTCAACACCCATCAACACCAACTTATGGGTGCAGGTACACTACTCGCTTACATAGCGTTTGATGGTTGGGCGCTGCCCAAGAAGGAGAGGCTTTTTTCATGGATCAGGTGGTGGCTTGGCGGCGGCAGGGTTTGTGGAGTGGGTTTGTTGGAGTTGGTGTGGCGGTTGTGTTGGTGGCGGGGTGTGTCGGGTTGACGATGCCATCGGCTGAGGCGGCGGGTGTTGGGGTGATGTACTCGCAGCCGTTCAGCGGCACGGTCAAGGCGTTGTCGCCGGATCATGTGTATCGGGCCACTGTTGCTGATCCTGTCACTTACGAGGTCGATGTGCAGGCTGCGCCGGTGTCTGCCGGGCCGACGGTGGGGTCGTGGCAGACGTTGTATCAGGGCCGGGTGGCGTGGGGGGCGTCCGGTGGGCGTGTCGTGGTGTCTGATACCGACTCGGGTATGACGCTTGTTCACGATACTGGTGGTTGGGAGACGGCCCCGTTGCAGTGCCAGCCGGGTTACTTGACTGCTGTGTCCGGTGCTTGGGTTTGGTGCACGTTGGCTTCCGATTTCCAGTCTTCCGAGGCCAACTACGACTCGCTGTGGTCGCTGGGTGGCGTGACGACGAGCATAGCTACCTACGTGGCCAATGGGCATTCGGAGGGGCCGGGAGGGGACTCCGTTGACGGAATGTTGGGGAGTGTGTTTCTGGTGGAATCGGTGAGGGGTAGTTGGGATGGGAGTGACGAGGCTTCTGTGCAGATCACATCGCGGGTGTTGACGGTTCGCGATGCTGCCCGCGGCAACGCTGTGGTGGGTCAATCGTTCACCCCAACCCCACCTGTTGGCGCTCCTGCCGGCTGGGCGAGCTTGTATCGGTGTTGGTTGACTCCGGGGTTTGTGGCTTGTGGTTGGGCGTGGTCCACGAGCAGTGGGGTCCAGTTGGCCGTGTCTCAAACAAACTGGCTGACGGGCAAGACCACGTATGTATCATGGGCGGCACCGTCTGACTTGGGTGAGCACGTGACGGTGTGGGGTTGGGATGGCGTGGTGGTGGTGGCGAACAACCCGTACACCCAGGTTTGGGCGCAACGGGATGTGTGGTATGCGTTTGATCTGAATGACCCGTCCCGGTACGCGCGGTTGGATGGTGGGGGGATCATGGCGGTGGATGGTAGCCGGTTGGCGTTGCAGTCTTGCCCTTCCTCGGCGTCGTCGTCGTGTTCGACGCGGATCGTCCAGTTGCCGTTTGGTGACGGGTCGGCGCCGTACATGATTGGTGCGGTGGCGCGTCGTGGCGCGGTGTCGCCCGCGTCACCGTTAATGCTGGACATCGACTTGACGAAGAGCGTCTCGGCGGGAACCGTGTCGATCTACGATCCGGCAGGCAAACTGGTGGGATCGGTCAAAACACCCGCCTCGGTGGACGGGGCGTTGCGTGACATTGCGTGGCGGCCCGCGGCGGGTGCGGTGGCGGGAAGGTACACCTGGGTGTTGAACGCCAAAGACACCACAGGCCAACTGGCGGTGAGCAACCGTGGTGATGGGCCCGCCTCCGGATCGTTCACGGTCACGGAATGCACGTCGTACAGTGATGTGCCAGTCGGTTATGTGTTCGCGACCTCGATTTGTTGGTTGTCAGCCAATGGGGTGACGAAGGGGACGAGCCCGACGAAGTTCACCCCGACCGGGGTAGTGTCGCGTGGTCAGATGGCGGCCTTCTTGTACCGGTTGGCGGGTTCCCCCGCCTGGACGGCGCCGGCGGTGTCCCCGTTCGTGGATGTGCCGACAACCAACCAGTTCTACAAGTCGATCACGTGGCTGGCTGACCAGGGGATCACGAAGGGTGTCACGATTGGCGGGAAGGTTTACTATCAGCCGGGTAACGCGGTCAACCGCGGGTCAATGGCGGCGTTCCTGAAACGGATGGCGGGTAGTCCGGCGTGGACACCGGCCAAACAGGTCTTCCCGGACGTGGCATCGTCACACCAGTTCTACGCGGCGATCGACTGGCTATCCACTCAAGGCGTGACCGCCGGCACGATAGTGGACGGGCAACGCCTCTACCAGCCAGCCAACCCGGTCACCCGCGGGTCAATGGCCGCCTTACTCCAACGCCTAGCCACCAAACAATTACCCTGCAACACATACCCGATGAGCATCGGCTGCTAAAACGGAAAGGCAGAAGAAAACCATGGGCACGGTTGCGATTCCGTCGTCGGCGGACTTGAACTCATACACCAGCAGCGGTCAGTTTTCGCAGAACGCGAACGCCGGCGCGGCGTCGGGGTCGAACTATCCGGAGCCATACGCGGGCCTGTTGGAGGTCGCGTCGAATGGCAGCTCAATGGTGTGGCAGCGTTACACGCTGTATTCCGGCCAAGGTGGCCGTGTATGGGAGCGGGGCCAGTACTCCTCTGCTTGGTCTGCTTGGCGGCGCACCGACCTCCGGGCTGGCGCGATCAACGCTGCGAACCTGGAACCTTGGGATTCGACGGCGCCGGCGATCAAACCGCCGTCCACCGGCAATTGGACGTTGCCCAGCCAACCGTCTGCCCGAAGGCGGGCCGGCTGGTGCCTCTTAAACGCTGGTTTTCAGACAACCAGTGCGACGGGAACGGGCAACATTAGCGATATCACAATCGGGACGTTGTCAGTTGGTTTCCGACCAATCACAACTGTGTCCTGGTCGGCGCTGAACTACAACGGTGTCGGTTACATCTCCGCCAGCGGAGACATCGTCTTGACGAGCATTGAGCGCTCACTACCGGCCGGGACCACCTTGTGGGTCCAACTTGCCTACCTACTGGCTGACTGGGCTTGGGCTTCCCAGATTACAATAGCGACGTACAACGTCCGAGAAGCCTGCCTTGCAGAAGACCAAGTCAGCGCACCACCCGACAGGTTACGCCGGTCATGGCAGGATAGGGCAGACAATGTCGCGGCGGAAATCAACGCAGTACACCCCGACATCGTGTTCCTCCAGGAAGCATCAACTGTGCGGGCATCGCTGGATGCCGCATGTGACATGGCAACGTGCTTCCACTCGACACCGCGTGGGTGTTCCACCATGCCCGGGTCACCCCCAACCCAATCAGCGGACCTCATCGGTCGGCTGACAGGGTATGTCGATGTGGGCAACGCGCAGTCCGGTAACCATATCTTGATCAGGAGTGCGACGATGGCTGGGGGCACCACGTGGAGTTACGTACTGTCACCAAACGACTCCTATGGCGACGAGTGGTGGACCGTCCTTGCCACATTGACGCATAAGCCCTCGAACAAGACGGTAAACGTCGCTACTGCCCACATAACCCATGACGAAACAAGTTCATACGCCGTCGATCAGGTGACCAACTTCGCGTATCGCATCAGCCAACTCTTCGGCAACAGTGGGACGCTAATCGTTGGGGCCGACTTCAACAGCGGCCTGACCCTCGCGTCGAGTGGGTTGGCTAGCCTCACCGGCCTTAGTCTCGCCGATGTTTACGAGTTCGGTTTCAACATCAATGGTCATCTCGACACCTGGAACGAGTTTGGCCCGTCTCCGGCCGTGACTCGTCGCCCCGACCGCATCTTCACGCGAAACGTCACCACCCAGATGGGGCTAGTGAACCGGATCGCGGCCAACCCCGCGCTGACTTCAGATCACAATCTCGTATACGCCACCATGCTTCTGCCCTGATGTCGTCGAGTGTGACCCGGTTCGCCTGTCGAAGCTCTGAACCTCGGAAGGCCGTAATGCCTCAAAGTCAAGCGCCCGCGTAATGGGGGGTCCTTGCCTCACGGTTTTTTGCCCGCGAGTTTGATGCCGGATGGGTCGGGTGGTCGGGGTTTGACGGCTTGTTCCAACCGCCGGGTTTTCGCGGCAGCCAGTCGGATCAACTGGCGCTGGATGGCGTGGATCTGCTCGGCGTTCTGGTGCAGGTCGAGGCTGTGCCGGTTGGCAAACAGTTCTTGGTGTTGGGCGGGTGAGAGGATGCCTGAGGCGATTCAATGAGCTGAATCCAAGGGTGTGGCTGGTTGGTCGTAGACCCGTTTGCGTCGTCCTGCCGCGTCCGTGGTGGCAACGAAAACTCTGATACTCGGGCAATGCCGGCGGCCATGGGTAGTGCCGCAGTTATCCCGCAGCGGTTTGACCAACTGGAACGGCGACGGGCCAAGGGTGATTTCAGTGAGTTTCCATCCGGGTTCGATCCAGACGTCTATAAGGGTCGTAATGTGGTGGAAAGGTTGTTTGGCCGCATCAAGGAATTCGGTGCAGTGGCGACCCGCTATGACAGGCTGGCAATGACGTTTCGTGCCGGGATCATTCTCGCGGGGATCATCACATGGCTACGAGATATCTAGGAGACACGCCCTAGGCACCTACCGTCAGGCCAGCTGGTTTTCGAGTCAGAGCCAGTACAGGCGTGTACGTACTGGTGGCTGTCGAAATCACATGGCTGTGTAGCCGCCGTCGACGCTGATCACGGCGCCGGTGACGAAGGAGGACAGGTCTGAGACCAGCCACAGGTGGGCTTGGGCGACCTCTTCAGGTTGGGCGAAGCGGCCCAGCATGCTGAGTTGTTTGGCGTACGCCACGGGCTCGAGGCCGAACTGGACGATTGCTCCGCGCAGCATCGGAGTGTCGATGGCGCCGGGGGCGACCGCGTTCACCCGGATTCCCAAGGGGGAGTAGTCCATGGCGGCGGACCTGGTCAGGCCGATAACGCCGTGCTTGGCGGCCACGTATACGGGGTTGGCCGGTTGCGGGCGGATGCCGCTGACGGAAGATGTGTTGGTGATGGAGCCGCCGGTGCCCTGCTTGACCATCTGGCGCAACTCGTACTTCAGGCACAGGGCGACACCCTTGAGGTCGACCGAGACCAGTTGGTCGAAGACCTTGTCGTCGAGGTCGGCCAGAGGCTGGTCATCGGGGGTACGGGCCGCGTTGTTGACGGCCGCATCGAGACGGCCATAGGTGTCGACGGCGAACTGGACCATCGCCTCGACTTCAGCGGGATTGGAGACATCGGCGTGGACGAAGGCCGCCTGGCCCCCGGCGTCGACGATCTTCTGGGTCTCCTGCCTGCCCAAGTCATCGTTGAAATCCGCGATGACCACCTTGCCTCCACATTGGGCGAAGAGTTCAGCCGTTGATGCGCCCATACCCATGGCCGCACCGGTAATAATGCATACTTTTCCATTCAGTTCGATCATTGGTTGTCTCCTTGATTGCTGTGTCGTCTCAGTCGGACGTGACAATTGAAATGCAGTCTGTCGCTGCGTGATACCGAGATTACTCTTCGTACCTCGCCAGTAACAGGGCAAAAAGAAACAGCGCCACCGCGAAGTGACGCTGTTCCGGGGAGTCCCGACTTATCTGAGGTCGTCGGGATGTGGATTGCTGTTTGAGGAGCGAGACTTGAAGGCGCCGATGATCTGGTCCAGGCCGGTGGTGGCGCTGCCCTCTTCAGGCAGGATGATCCAGGCGAGGATGT
>WRFP01000125.1 GCA_009778725.1 Propionibacteriaceae bacterium | reverse complement strand
TTGTGAGCCAGGAATTGAGGCAAGGCTGGTGAGAGAGAGTGGTTTCATGGCGTTGACCCAGGATGTCAAGGCGGAACTCGCCGTTCTGCCAATAGCGAAGTACTGTTGTCGTCGGGCGGAGGCTGCGACGATGCTCCGCTTCGCCGGAGGCCTTCACATCACGGGGGGCGGCAACATCATGGTGGAGGCTGAGTTCGACATCGGTGCCGCGGCCCGTCGTTTGCGGGTGGCAATCACCGAGATTTTCGGCCTCAGCAGCGAACTGATCACCGTCAAGGGGTCGGGCCTGCGCCGCGGCACGCGTTATCTCGTACGTCTGGTCAAGGATGGCCCGGCGATCGCGCGCCTGACCGGGCTGATCGACGCCCAAGGCCGACCCGTCAGAGGCTTGCCCGCCGGAATCGTCGGCGGTGGGATGTGCGACTCGGTGTCCGCCTGGAGGGGCGCCTTCCTCGCCCACGGCTGTCTGACCGAACCCGGCCGGTCCATGGCCATGGAAATCACGGCGCCGGGGCAGGAAGCAGCCATGGCTCTGGTGGGAGCAGCGCGCCGGCTTGGAGTGATGGCCAAGGTACGCGAGGTCAGAGGTGTGGAACGGGTGGTGATCCGAGACGGTGACTCCATCGCCATCATGCTAACCAAGATGGGTGCCCATGAGACCCGGCTGAAGTGGGAAGAGCGCCGCCTGCGCCGGGAAGTACGCGCCTCCGCCAACCGTCTGGCCAACTTCGACGACGCCAACCTACGCCGCTCCGCCCGCGCGGCCGTGACCGCCAGCGCCAGGGTCAGCCGGGCTTTCGACATCCTGGGCGAGGACGTTCCCGAGCATCTGCGGGCCGCCGGACAACTGCGCATCCAGTATCAACAAGCCAGTTTGGAAGAACTGGGCGGTTTGCACGACCCCCAGTTGACCAAGGACGCGATTGCCGGCCGGATTCGCCGCCTGCTCGCCCTGGCCGACAAGAAAGCCCAGGAGATGGGCATCGCCTCGACGGAAGCCGGCCTCGGTTTCGAGGATGATTAATCGACAATTCCCATAGTCGACATAAGGTCGTACTGGGTGGTTGTTACGTTGTTTCGTGAGTCGTGAGCCATGCACACATGATCTGTCCCAAAGTGCTCGGTGCACACACATCCGACTGGCGACAAGACATCGGAAATCTGGGTAGGCTAAGAACAGCAGATCTGGTGATCTGTCTCAGTGCGGCGCGATCGTCGCGTCCACACAAACAGAAGGAGATTTCCGCATGACCGTTAAGGTTGGCATCAATGGTTTTGGCCGTATCGGGCGCAATTACTATCACGCTCTCGTCGGTGCAGGCGCTGATGTGGAAGTGGTCGCCGTCAACGATCTGACCGACAATCACACCTTGGCCCATTTGCTCAAGTACGATTCGATCCTTGGCCGTTACCCCGGCTCTGTGTCGTACGACGACAATGCCCTTTACGTCGATGGCAAGGAAATCAAAGCCTTCGCCGAGCGTGACCCCGCCAATCTGCCGTGGGGTGATCTGGGTGCGGACATCGTCATCGAATCCACCGGTTTCTTCACCGACGCGGAGAAGGCCAAGGCCCACATCGCAGCGGGCGCCAAGAAGGTCCTGATTTCAGCCCCGGCGAAGAACGAGGACATCACGATCGTCATGGGCGTCAACGATTCGCTGTACGACCCGGCCCGTCACCACATCATCTCGAATGCTTCCTGCACGACGAACTGCCTGGCTCCCATGGCCAAGGCTCTCAACGACGGCATCGGCATCGTCAGGGGACTGATGACCACGATCCATGCGTACACCCAGGATCAGAACCTCCAGGACGCTCCGCACAAGGATCTGCGCCGGGCCCGGGCAGCGGCGCTCAACATCGTTCCCACGACCACAGGCGCTGCCAAGGCTGTCGCTCTGGTCCTGCCCGAACTGAAAGGCAAGCTCGACGGCTACGCTTTGCGCGTTCCGGTTCCGACCGGTTCGGTCACCGACCTGACCTTCGAGGCTCCGCGCGAGACCTCGGTGGAGGAGATCAACGCGATCGTCAAGGCCGCCGCTGAGGGTCCGCTGAAGGGCATCCTGGAATACAACGAGGATCCCATCGTGTCCAAGGACATCGAGACCTACCCGGCCTCGTCCATCTTCGACTCCCCGCTGACCAAGGTCATCGGCAACCAGGTCAAGGTGGTCGCGTGGTACGACAACGAGTGGGGTTACTCCAACCGTCTGGTCGACCTGACTGTCCTGGTCGGTTCCAAGCTGTAAACAACGTGGCATGAGGGGTGGGTCCGTGTGGCTCACCCCGTCATCGCGCACGCACGGTCACGCGTTCCATCTTGAGCACTCAACCCCATACATCCAGAAAGGCCCAGGCCATGAAATCCATTGATGACATCAAAGATATCGCGGGGAAGACAGTCCTCATCCGCTGCGACTTCAACGTACCTCTGCACGGTGATCAGATCACCGACGACGGCCGGATCCGGGCTGCCCTGCCCACGTTGACAGCGCTTCGCTCAGCTGGTGCGAAGCTGGTCATCATGGCCCATCTGGGCCGCCCGAAAGGCCAGGTCGCTCCCCAGTATTCGCTGGCCCCGGTCGCAGTCAGGCTCGCTGAGTTGTTGGGCGTCAGGGTGACGCTGGCCGCAGATGTGGTCGGTCCTTCGGCCCGCCAGACCGTGGCCGCGATGAAGGACGGCGACGTGACCCTGCTGGAGAACGTGCGTTTCGAACCTGCTGAAGATTCCAAGACCGACTCCGAGCGTGAGGCCCTGGCCGCCCAGTACGCGCAGTTGGGTGATCTGTTCGTCTCCGACGGCTTCGGCGTCGTCCACCGCAAACAGGCGTCCGTCTACGATGTCGCCAAGCTCTTGCCCTGCTATGCGGGCTACCTGGTCGAGCGGGAGGTCGCGGTCCTGCGCAAGCTCACCGTCCAGCCCGAGCGCCCGTACGTGGTCGTCCTGGGCGGGGCGAAGGTCGCCGACAAGCTCGCGGTCGTCGACAATCTGCTCAAGGTGGCCGACTGCCTGATCATCGGTGGCGGCATGGCGTACACCTTCGTCAAGGCTGAAGGCCACGAGGTCGGCTCGTCGTTGCTCGATCCGGAGAAGATCGACGCTTGCGCGACGTACATCGAGCAGTCCGGGGACAAGATTCTTTTGCCTGTCGACTCCCGTACTGTCGCCTCAGGCGCCATCGACTTCGCGACCATGACTCTGGGCGGCGACGTCCAGGTCTCAGATATGGACGCCATTCCGGCTGATCGCGAGGGAGTCGACATCGGCCCGAAGTCCGAGCAGTCCTTCGTGGCTGAGATCGCCAAGGCCAAGACGGTCTTCTGGAATGGCCCGATGGGCGTGTCCGAGATTGCGGAACTGGCGGCAGGGACCAAGGCCGTGGCCCAGGCTCTCGCAGATTCTGCCGGATTCACCGTTGTCGGCGGGGGTGACTCGGCTGCGGCAGTACGAGCCTTCGGCTTCGACGACTCGGCTTTCAGCCACATCTCCACCGGGGGCGGCGCCTCCCTGGAGTATCTGGAGGGCAAGACCCTCCCCGGGTTGGCCGTTCTTGAGGAGGCATGATGACGCGTATTCCATTGATGGCCGGAAACTGGAAGATGAACCTCAACCATGTCGAGGCCACAGGTGTTGTTCAGAAACTGTCGTGGGCACTGTCGGATTTGCGCTATGACAAGACCAAGTCCGTCACCGCCGTGATCGTCCCCTTCACCGATCTTCGCACGGTGCAGAACCTGATCGAGGGCGACAAGATGCAAATCGAGTTCGGCGCCCAGGACGTGTCGGTCCACGACAGTGGGGCGTACACAGGCGAAGTGTCCGCCGCCATGCTCGCGAAGCTTCATTGCACCTACGTGGTCGTGGGGCACTCGGAGCGTCGCGAGTATCACCAGGAAACCGACGACATCGTCAACGCCAAGGCGAAACAGGTTCTGGCCAACGGCATGACCCCCATCATCTGTGTCGGGGAGAAACTGGAAATCCGCCAGAGTGGCAGCCATGTCGGATTCGTCCTGGACCAGGTGGACAAGGTCTTGGCCGGGTTCAGTCCCGAGCAGGTCGGGTCCATGGTGATCGCCTACGAGCCCGTCTGGGCCATCGGCACCGGCGAGGTCGCCACCCCCGAGAACGCCCAGGAGGTCTGCGGTGCCATTCGTACCCGCGTGTCCCAACTGTGCGGGCCTGCCGCGGCCGACACCATCAGGATCCAGTACGGCGGGTCGGTCAAGGCGTCCAATGTCGTGGATATCATGGCCCAGCCAGACGTCGACGGCGCTCTGGTCGGCGGTGCTTCGCTGGACCCGGAGGAATTCTCGCGGATCGCCATCTTCTACAAGCGCTGACCGATTCAGCACAGTCCCTCGTGAGGGGGGAAGCCCCGCCGGTTCGCCTGGATCGGCGGTGAAATCTTGGTGTTTGATTCCTTGGACCTATGAGTTAAGATAGTCCGGTGACACTTCTGACGCCGCTCGACATGACAGCACCGATCTTGGCGCTGTCGATCATTCTCATCATCACCAGCATCTTGCTGACGCTGGCGATCTTGGTCCACAAGAGCCGTGGCGGCGGAATGTCAGACCTCTTCGGTGGTGGGATGTCGACCGCGTTCGGCGGTTCGTCCATAGCCGAACGAAACCTCGACAGAATAACTGTTGTTGTTGGAGTGGTGTGGCTGGCGTGCATCGTCGCCCTCCTCCTGCTGTGGCGAGTGCAGTCTTAGTGGATTGGACGGCTGCGTGTTGTCGCAGCCGCTGGGGAAGAGAAACGAGTTATTGTGGCGGTCGGTAGTGCTATTCGTGGAAGTCGTGTCGGCGCGGGCCCGATGGGGGAGGCTGAGCGCGGCGATTCAGCTCCTCGTGTCTATGTGTCCTACTACTGCGCCAACGGCCATGAGACCCGTCAGGCATTCGCCGTGGGGGCCGATTACCCCCAGGAATGGGACTGCCCGCGTTGCGGTTTGCCCGCCAACACAGACGCCGAGAATCCGCCTCCTCCGCCGCACATTTTGCCGTACAAGACCCATTTGGCGTACGTCAAGGAACGTCGTACGGATGGGGAAGCCAAGGAGATCCTGACTGAGGCCCTCGAGGATCTCAGGGCGCGCCGGGCTGCCGGAGAAGCGATCTACTGATCAATCACAGCGTGCAGTGATGGAACGGCAGGCGCGAGGCGGCCTGAGGGTCTGTCAGCCAAAGAACCGACTCTGAGCCTGTGAGGTGGCTGGCGGGCAGGTCGGGATCATGGCCGAGGGCTTGGGGCAACTGTTCTGCCACGTCCTCTCCGCTGGCGATGACCCAGATTTCGCGGCTGGTGTTGAGACCCTTGCGAGTCAGTGTGACCAGTTCCCGGTGTTCGAGGGGAGCATCTGTGATTCCGGCGACCAGGGAAGTGGTGGTGGAAGCGAGGTGCTGGGAGAAGAAACCGGCGATCTGACCGCTCGGGTTCAATTCCAGCAGGCAGATGTCGATGGGATCGTGCTCGCGCAATTCCTGGGCGTACTGGGCTGCTCCGGCCTCGGGATCGGAGGTGACCGACGAGGACGGGATGGGGTGAATCTTGGCCGGATCCAGGGACAGAGCTCCGGCGAGCCGGCTGAGGGCTTGCAGAGAGTTGCGTTCCGGGTTGTCAGTGGCCACGAAATAGTCCCAACTCCACCACAAATGGATATTGTTTGTTCTGATGTGGGAGGACTGGGCGGCGGACGCCATCTGGTCGTAGACCTGGTTGGCCAAGGCGCCACCGGTCAGACAGAGGCTGGCTGAACCGTTGACGGCCTGCCGGGCACTGAGGGCATCAAGCAACAATGAAGCCGCCTGGGCGATGAGACCAGCTTTATCATCGAATCGAAGCAGGCGCTCGGACGCCATCGCTCTCCTTGCTCCACAGGTTCCACAGGCACGAGATTATGCATGATTACACAACCCCCACCGACACAACAGCCACTCGGATTCTACGCTGGTTGTGATCAATTTGCATGATTCTGAAGGGTTTTCTTACCCGTTTCGATCCGCATCTTATAAAAGGAGCGCCAGACGAAGTACGCGGAGACAAGGAAGAAGACAGCGGACAGGATGTGGACGATGATGGCCCCCGTACTGGAGTGGTTGAGAGCCACCGCCAGTTCGACGGCCAGCAGGCCGAACAAGGTTGTGAACTTGATGACGGGGTTGAGGGCCACCGAGGAGGTGTCCTTGAAGGGGTCGCCAACGGTGTCGCCGACCACGGTGGCCGCATGGAGGTCTGTGCCCTTCATG
>WRFP01000124.1 GCA_009778725.1 Propionibacteriaceae bacterium | reverse complement strand
GTCAGCCCGTAGGAGGCGTTCTCCACATTGCATCCGGCAACAAACCTTCCGTCGTCGACCAGGGCCGCGGCGCCGACTCCATAGTGGGAGTACGGCGCGTACGAACTTTTGGCCGCATCCATCGCGGCAGCCACCAGAACAGTCCAATCCATTGTCATCCTTTGTACGGTTTGCCTTCCATCGCCGGGGCCCTGACCTTTCCCACCAGTCCGGCCACAGCGAAGATCGTCACCAGGTAGGGCGCCATCAACATGAATTGCGAGGGCACCTGCACTCCGACCACACCCAGGGCATTCTGGAGGTTGTCGGCGAAGCCGAACAGCAGGGCGGCCACCAGGGCTCCTTTGGGCTTCCAGCCGCCGAGGATCATCGCCGCCAGTGCGATGTAGCCGCGCCCGGCGGTCATCTGTTTGCCGAAAGCCAGCCCATGAGCGATCGTGAAGTACGCCCCGCCGAGGCCCGCGATGGCCCCGCCCAGGATGGTGTTCAGCACCCGGGTGCGATTCACCTTGACACCCAGGGTGTCGGCCGCCCGCGGATGCTCCCCGCAGGCTCTCAGCCTCAACCCCCAGCGGGACCTGAACAGCAGAACCTGCAACAGGATGACCACGACGTACATGACATAGACCAGGACGTTCTGGACGAACAGCACCGGCCCGATGACGGGGATCTGGGACAACAGTGGGATCTTCCAGGTCGGCAGCCTCACCGTCGAGGAGAAGACAGCCGTGTTGTGGGTCAACACCGTGGAGAACAGGTAGCTGGTCAGGCCGGTCACCAGGACGTTCAGCACCACGCCGACGATGATGTGGTCCACCCAATACCTGACGGCGAACAGGGCCAGCAGGGCGCCGATCACCGCTCCGGCCAGCGGGGCGGTCAGCAAGCCGATCCACGGGTTGCGTGACAAGGAGCCCACGACGGCGGCCATGAAGGCGCCGGCCAACAACTGTCCTTCGATCGAGACGTTGATCACCCCGACGTGTTCGCACACGGTTCCGGCCATGGCGCCGAAGACCAGGGGAACCGACAAGAACAGGGCGCCGGAGAGCAGGGAGGTGAATTGCAGGACGGATCCGCGCCCCGCCACGGCCCAGACCAGGAAGGCTGACACGAAGCAGATGCCGAAGACGACTGAGGTCCATGACCCGATCTTGACGATTCCGACCCGGGTCACGCGCCTGAGGCTGGCCCACCACCCCGCCCCGGCGAGTGCGGCCATGATGACAGTCAGGACCACCAGTGCCGACTGGCTTGGCAAAGACCAGATCAGGGTGCCCAACCAGGAGTTGCCGGTGGCGATGGCCACGCGCGAGGTGGCCCCGGCCGGGGTTGTGAAGCAGAATCCGGCCAGGCTGACCAGGGTGAACACGGTCAATGCGATGGGCAGTTTCCACGAACGCGGACGCAGCACCTCATGGTGGAGGTCCTCGGCACGAAGCTGCGTCAGGGTCGTACTCATGTTGCTGCCTCGTGTCTGAGCGAGCGCGCATGAGCCGCGGACCGGGACCTGCGACGGCGGTCATCGTCAGGCAGGCGGAAAATCGACCGGACGAGGGGCGGCGCCGCGATCAGCAGGACGATGACCGACTGCAAGACAAGGATGATGTCGATAGGCGTGCCTGTGGCCGACTGCATGAGGTAGCCCCCGGCTCGCAGACCGCCGAAGAGGAGCCCGGCCAGCACCGTGCCCAACGGCTTGGAGCGTCCCAGCAGAGCCACCGTGATGGCGTCGAAGCCGAAGGTGGAGGCAATGTCCACATTGAGTTGCTGGGAGGGCGCGGAGAGCAGTTGTGAGGTGGCGGCCAGCCCGGCCAGACCACCGGAGATGACCATGACCCACACGTACGACATCGACACGTTCATCCCTGCCGTCCGGGCTGCATGCGGGTTCTCCCCGACCGCGCGGATGCGGAACCCGAGCGTTGTACGCTCCATCAACCACCACACCACGACAGCGGCCACGATGGCCAGCAGGAATCCCAGGTCGATTGAGGTGTTGAAGAAATGAGGATAGCCGGCGGTGGTGTCCATGCGCGGGCTGATGGGCCTTGACAAGCCGGGAATCTGGAAGGAGCGCAAGGTCAGCAGCCACCCGAGGAAGAAGACGGCGACCGAATTGAGCATAATCGTGACGATCACCTCGTTGGCACCCGTCTTGGCTTTGAGAATGCCGGGAATGAACCCCCACGCCGCCCCCCCGACGAAGGCCCCCAGCAGGGCGACCACCAGGTGCACTCCGGCGGGTAGATGCCAGGAAAACCCGATGTAGCCGCACAGCGTCGCCCCGAGGATGATCTGTCCCTGGGCCCCGATGTTGAACAGTCCGGCCCTGAAGCCGATCCCCAGGGCCAGTCCCGCGAAGATCAGCGGCACCGAGTACGCGATGGTCTTCGTGGCCGGAGCCACGACATCGGCGAACGAATGGGCGGAGGTCAGGTTGACCACGGCCCCCTGGAACAAGGAGGAGTACGCACCTGAGACCGTGTTCCAGGCGGCGCCGAAGAAATCCTGGGGGCGGGCGAACAGATACCCGGCCGCCTGTTGGACCCGAACATCGGCTGCTGCGATGAGGATTGCCCCGATGACCAGGGCGATCACGACAGCCAGGACTGAGGTCAGCCAGGATGAGGAGGCTGCTTGCTTCAGGGCTTCGCGCCAGCGGGATGGTTGTGGCTGGGGTTCTTGACAGGCCTGTAGCTGGGGACCTGGCGTTGCGGAAGCACTCATTGCGGACCCCCCTGACCCGGATCTCCGGGTTCGCCTGACTGGTCTGGGCTCATGGCCTCGTCGTACGGCACTCCGGCCATCATCAGGCCGAGGACGTGGCGGGCGGTGTCGTGGGGTGCGATGCCGACGAGGTGTCCCCGGTACATCACGGCGATCCGGTCGGCCAGGGCCGTCACCTCGCTGAGTTCGGTGGAGACGAGCACCACGGCAGTTCCCGCAGCCCGCTGGTTGAGGATGCGGGAGTGGATGAACTCGATCGACCCGATGTCCAGCCCCCGGGTCGGCTGACAAGCGATCAGCAGCGCCAGGTCGCGGGACAGTTCGCGAGCGACCACGACCTTCTGCTGGTTTCCCCCCGACAGTGTAGCCACGGTGGAACTCGGCGAGGCGGCCCGCACGTCGTACTGGGTCACCTTGTCGGCTGCATTGGCGGCGATGGCGGCGACATCGAGGGTGCCCCGGCGCGAGAAGGGCTTGGACGCGACCTGGTCCAGCACGAGGTTCTCAGCGATCGAGAATCCGGCGATCATGCCGTCCTTGCCCCGGTCCTCCGGAATGAAGCCGACTGAGGCTTCCAGAATCGCGGAGACCGATTTCCCGGCCAGGTCTTCGGTGACCGGCCGTCCGGCAGCGTCACTGTGGTGGAGCAGGATGGATCCGGAGGTGGGCCGGCGAAGCCCGATCAGAGTCTCGGCCAACTCGGTTTGGCCGTTGCCCTGGACTCCGGCCACAGCCAGGATCTCACCGGCGGACACGCTGAAACAGATGTCGTCGAGGAGCAGTCTGCCGTCAGGACCGACCAGGGTCAATCCTGCTACCTCCACCACCACAGGTCCGGGGGTGGAGGCCGTTTTCTCCACCGTCAGGTCGACCTGGCGCCCGACCATCATGGAGGCCAGGTCCGCCTGGGAGGTTTGGGGGCTGGCCGATCCGACGACCTTGCCGTGTCGGATGACCGTGATGGTGTCGGCCACCTCCTGGACTTCTCTGAGCTTGTGGGTGATGAAGACAATGGAGGTGCCCGACGCTCTGAGCTGGCGCATGATGTCCATCAACTCGTCGGTCTCCTGCGGGGTGAGCACGGCTGTCGGCTCGTCCAGGATGAGGACTTTCGCGCTGCGGGAGAGGGCCTTGATGATCTCGACCCGTTGTTGGACGCCGACCGGCAGATCCTCGACTGGGGCGTCGGGGTCGACATCGAAGCCGAAGCGAGCAGAGATTTCCGTGACCAGGGCCCGGGCCCGCCTGATCGAGATCATGCCGAAAGGCCCGATGGGCTCGGCGCCGAGTACCACGTTTTCCGCCACCGTGAAGACGGGGATGAGCATGAAATGCTGGTGCACCATGCCGATGCCCGCTGCCATCGCGTCACCGGGGCCTGAGAAGGTCACCTCAGCGCCGTCGATCAGGATCTGCCCGTCGTCTGCGGCGTACAACCCGTACAAGACGTTCATCAGGGTCGACTTGCCGGCGCCATTCTCGCCCAACAGGGCATGGATCTGTCCAGGCTCGACGATCAGGTCGATCGCGTCGTTGGCGACGAAATCGCCGAACTTCTTGGTCACCTGGCGCAGTTCAAGCCTCATCGGATCCTCTCCTGGTGAGGACCGGGCCTGGGAACGAGTGCCCCAGGCCCGGGCTCACCGATTCGCGGCCGTGGCGTGGCGACGCTGCCACGCCGACCAGCCTCACTGTGGATCAGAGGGCGAGGTGACTTTCAGGGTGCCCGCGATGATCTCAGACTTCAACTGCTCGATCTTGTCCTTGACATCTTGGGGGATCTTCGAATCGAAGTCGTGGTACGGAGCGATTCCGACACCACCATTGGCCAGTGTGCCGACGTAGGGGGTGTTGGAGAAGGCTCCGGACTGCGAGGCCTTGATGGTGTCGAAGACCGAGGCTCCGATCTCCTTCATCACCGAGGTCAGGAACAGGCTCTGATATTGGGGCGAGGTCTCATAACCATCGGCATCCACCCAGATGATCGCCACATTCCCGGCGTCCTGAGCGGCTGCTGCCGCGCCGTTGCCCACAGGACCGGCCACGGGCAGAATCACGTCGGCTCCCTGGTCGATGAAGTTCTTCGTGGTGACCTGGCCCTTGGACTGGTCTTCGAAGTCACCGGTGAAGGTGCCGTTCTGCGCGGCCTTGTCCCAGCCGAGGACTTTCACGGTCTTACCGGAGTCGGTGTTGTACTGCGCGACCCCGTCGACGAACCCGTCCATGAAGATCGTCACCGACGGAATCTGCATCCCGCCGAAGGTCGCGACCGTACCGGTGGTGGTGTAGGCCGCAGCCAGGTAGCCGGCCAGGAAGGCGGCATCCGAAGTCTTGAAGACCAGGGACTTCACATTGGGAAGGTCGATGGAGTTGTCGTCGATGATGGCGAAGTTGGAGTTGGGGTACTTGGTGGCCTGGTCTTTCGTCGCCTCAGCCAGGTTGAATCCCACGGTGATGTCCAGGTCGCAGTTCTGCGCCTGCATCGCCTCGAGGTTCGGGGTGAAGTCTGTGGTGTTCTTCGATTCTGCCGTCTTGATGTCGACACCCAGTTCGTTCTGGGCCTTGACGAGGCCTTCGTAGCCAGACTGGTTGAAGGATTTGTCGTCGAAGCCGCCCTGGTCGGAGACCATGCAGGCCAGGAAGGAACTCGCCCCAGGCGGGTTGGTCCCAGCGGTGGACGAGGTGGACGGAGGTGTGCCGCATCCGGCGAGGGCAAGGGCCGCAGCTGTGACGAGCACGGCTGACGCTGCGATTTTCTTCACGGTATTCCTATCGGTCATTTCCGGGAGACTCTCCCTGCCTCCCGCATTACCAACCTACCCGTGAAACCAGATACTGATCTATCCCCCGTGCGGGTAAAAAAAGTCACAATTTGGCAACAATTTGTCAGCGCGGCGCCCCGGGCCGGATGTCGACACCGGCTTCCTTGCGTTGCTGGGCCGAGATCGGTTGCGGAGCTTTCGTCAAGGGGTCGTAACCATTGCCTGTCTTCGGGAAAGCGATCACTTCGCGGATCGACTCGGCCCCACACAGCAGGGCGGTGATCCGGTCCCAGCCCATCGCGATGCCACCGTGGGGAGGGGCGCCATACTGGAAGGCGTCGAGCAGGAAACCGAACTGTTGTTGGGCCTGTTCGGCGTCGAGTCCCATGACCGAGAAGATCCGCTCCTGAACGTCACGGCGGTGGATTCTGATCGATCCGCCCCCGATCTCGTTGCCGTTGCAGACGATGTCATAGGCGTACGCCAGAGCCGAACCCGGATCGGTGTCGAAGGTGTCCATGCACTCCGGTTTGGGCGAGGTGAAGGCGTGGTGCACCGCCGTCCAGGCGCCCTGCCCGACGGCGATGTCGCCCTCTGCCTTCGCCTGGGAGACCGGCTTGAACAGGGGGGCATCGACCACCCACAGCATCGACCATTGGGTGGGGTCGATCAGTGCGAGGCGTCGCCCGATCTCGTTGCGGGCGGCTCCGAGCAGGGCTTGGGACGTGGCCCGGCCTCCTGCGGCGAAGAAGATCGCGTCGCCCGGCTTCGCTCCAGTACGGGGGGCCAGGGCATCCAACTCAGCACCGGAGAGGTTCTTGGCCACC
>WRFP01000123.1 GCA_009778725.1 Propionibacteriaceae bacterium | reverse complement strand
GGTGGTGGGTAACACCCACCTGGGGCGACCCACGGGACAGTGCCACAGAAAATAAACCGCCTTGGCGACAAGGTAAGGGTGAAAAGGTGGTGTAAGAGACCACCAGCGCCCCGCGTGAGCGGGACGGCTCGGTAAACCCCACCGGGAGCAAGGCCAAGAAGACCGCAAGGTCGCGTCGGCGTTCGAGGGCTGCTCGCCCGATGTCGACGGGTAGGCCGCACGACCACATGCCAGGGTGAGGCGGCGCCTCACCTTCCGGCCCGGCCGAAGGTTCGTGGCAACACGGACCGCAGATGGATGGCCGCCACCCATCAGGGCACAGAATCCGGCTTACAGGCCGACTCATCCTCCTTCACAGGCTGCCTCAGCCTCCACGTTATCCTTCCTTTTGTCCGACCCATGGACTAGATTTCATGAATTGCCGTCCCGACAATGACCATCCGACGAAGGAGACATTATGCGAGCTATTCAACTCATGAAGCCGAAGGAATTCCCCGAACTGCGCGAGGTACCCATGCCCGAGCCTGGGCCCGGCCAGATCCTGCTCAAGATCACGGCAGCAGGATTGTGCCATTCGGACATCGCGGTCATGGAGAGCTATGCGGTCCTGAACAACTACACCTTACCGATGACCCTCGGCCACGAATGCTGTGGCACGATCGTCGACGCTGGTGACGGCGTCAAATCCCAGGTGACGATCGGCGAGAACGTCATGGTGTACGGACCGTGGGGCTGCGGGCGTTGCCGCAACTGCGCCATGGGGTACGAAAACTACTGCTACAACGCCGTTGAGATGAACATCACCCCGCCCGGACTCGGGCATGATGGCGGTTGCGCGGAGTACATGTTGGTCGACCAGGCGCGCTTCTGCATCCCGATCGGCAACCTCGATCCCGTCCATGCCGTACCGCTGACGGACGCCGCGCTGACTCCGTACCACGCCCTCCAGCACTCGCGGGCCAAGTTGGACGCCAACTCTGTCGCCGTGGTGCTCGGCGTCGGCGGGCTCGGCCACATCGCCATCCAACTGATCAAGCACCTGACACCGGCTGAGGTCATCGCCATCGACATCTCCGACGATCACCTCAAACTCGCCGAACAGGTGGGCGCCGACTTCTGCCTGACCTCCAACCAAGAGGCCGTTGACAAGGTCCGCGAGATCACCCATGGGTATGGAGCCGAGGTCGTCTTCGACTTCGTCGGCAACCAGGCCACGATCGACCTTGGCGCGCAGATGACGCGAGTCCTCGGCGACTGGAACATTGTCGGCATCGGTGGCGGTCTGGCCAAGGTCGGCTTCGGTGCGACACCGTACGAATGCCAGGTCAACTCCCCGTACTGGGGGACCCGCGCCGATCTGTACGACGTCGTGGCCCTCGCCCAGCGCGGAGTCATCGACATCCACACCGAGCAGTACAGCTTGGACGAGGGTGTCGAGGCGTACCACCGTCTCTACGACGGCAAGGTCATGGGCAGAGCGGTTCTCGTCCCCTGATCACACCGATGTGGACGCTGTGCCGTGGGTGGGTGACATCCGGTTCCCGCCCCGGCATGAGCGTCCTCACTTGGCAGCAGCCGCCTGGGTGGCCCAGTCCTGGATCATGGACGCCTCCACACTCGGCCAGTCCTCGGTGCCCTGGGCATAGGCTTTGAGGTCAGCGCCAAAATCGGTCTTCCACGTTTGGTTGGGGATGACCTTCATGGCAGTCCAGGGCACGATGTAGGTGTCCGCTTTCATCCAGTTCATCAGTTCTGTGGAGACCGGATCGGTTGGGCTTTCTCCGACTGCGAAGGAGCCGAAGGGTGCGATGAACCCCAGGTCGTCGGACACAGCACTCTTGCCGTAGTCGGATGAGAACAGCCACGACAGGAAGTCCAGCGAGGCTTGCTGGGACGTGGGGTCGGCTTTCGCGTTGACGGAGAGGAAATCCTCAGACCCGATCGGGATCCCATAGGTATCTTCGCCGGGAATGCCCATGTACAGCGGCAGCATGTGAAGGTCGGAGGTCTGGACCGTGTTCCCCTGAACGCCGCTGATCTGGAGCCATGACCAGTCACCGCTTTGCACCATGGCGGACTGCCCGAGGGCGAATTCGTTGATCGAGTCTTGTTCGGTCTTCGAACCCAGATCGGCGGGGGCTGTCGTGGAGTTGTTCAGGTACAGATCGAACAACGCCTTCATATTGTCCCCATAGGTGAAGTCGATGGTGTCCGGAGTCCCTTTCATCAGGTCGACCTTGTTCTGCTGGAACTCATAGAACAAGGGGACATTGGCCATGTACGTCTGCCAGCGCGAGTCCTCTCCCGGTGCGAGCGATGTGCTGGAAAAGACGCCCTGAATCCCCAACTGGCTCTTGTGAGCGGTCATGTCCTGGACGACCTGCTGGAGCAGATCGAAGCTGGTGATCTGGTCGGCTGAGGTGATCGGGACATTCTTGTCCGGCAGGGCAAAATACTTCTGCATGATGGCGTCGTTGTAGTAGATGCCATAGCCGGTCAGGTTGTACGGCACCCCATAGATACCGTTGCCCGAACTGACGACCAGGTTCTGGTCGGTCTGGTTGATGTAGACATCCGACTCGGTCAGATCGGCGCAATTGTCCTTGCGCTGGGCATAGCCGAGCGGTCCGTCGATCTGGAAAATCGTCGGCGGCTTCGAACTCGCCAGCTCCGAGGTGAGCGTGTCGTCGTAGGTCCCCGCGGCGGGGGTCACGATCTGGATGTCCTCACCGGTTTCCTTGTTGTACTCCGCAGCGATGGCGGTGTACTGGTTGGCCAGTTCAGGTGCGTTGTTGAGGAAGTAAACGTAGCCTCCCTCCCCGGTCGGCGACGTGGCGACGAGGCCTGGGGTGTTGTTCGACGACCCACATCCTGTGGCCCCCACCACCAATCCGGCACCCAGCAATACGATTCCAACGCTACGACGAAGTCTTGTCATCCATTCCTCTTTCTTCAGCGAAAGTGCTGTGTGTCAGCGGTCGATCCTGGCCCCGGTGAGGTCCGGCGATCGTCTTCGGCAATCTGCCCAAAGGGAAAATTATATCGACTAGAGTACGGAAACTACGACTCACACGAGGCAACCTTCCCAAGTTTCCAGCACCCGGACCCGGACTTCTCCCACCTGCCGAACCGACCGCTATGACCGCCTATCGCACCAGGATCCGGTCGCACTCAGCACAGCGGATCACCTCGTCCGGGGCAGCATTCATGTACGTGTTGTAGTCGGCCACCGTCGCCTCCAGGCCACACCCACCACAGCGGCGCCCCTGGAACCTGGTCACTCCGATGCCAGAAGACCGGGTACGGATCTTGTCGTAGAGGGTCACCAGGGCGGTATTGATCTGCGCCGCGGTCTCGGCCCTGGTCTGGCCCAACGCCCTCGCCTGACCAGCCAGTTCACCAACCTGGGCGTCACGGGCGTCCACCTGCTCGCGCAACTCCTGCTCGATCGTGTCCACCGACTCAGTCAACTGTCCGACCTGCGCCGTCGCACGATCCATCGCCTCCATGGCCTCCAGTTCAGCATCCTCCAAGTCGGAGACGCGTTGTTTGAGGTGCACGATCTCGTCCAGCGCGATGGACAAGGCCTTTGCCTCCATCTCACCCGCGTCGACACGAGCCTGGTTGCGCGCCAGCCTCTCCCGTACTGGCACGACATCGGCTTCGGCCCGTTCGGCTGTCACCGTTAAATCGGACAGGACAGTCTTGGCCTGGATCAGGTTCTCCCCCACCTGGGTGCGTCGCTTCATCAGATCCGCGATCGCCTGGTGAACCGGCAGAACCGACGCCTTGTGTTTCACCTGCTCGATGGCGGTGTCCAGTCCTTGCAGGTCAAGCAATCTCAACAGCTCAGTGGGTTCAGCCTTCATACCTGGCATCCTAGTGCCTGAGTCGGCTTGCGTGTCAGCAACTCATCACCAAGCATCATTGAGCAGTACGGAGTCGTCACACCCCCGTACTGTGATAAATAAATATCTCTTGTTGTTATGGGGTAGGTGTGACCGCGTACACTGGGAACCATGAAAAAGACGGCTCCATCCCTTCCCAACCGGGCAATTCCCTATTCCGAGGCCTTCAAGGCTTTCATCCCAGAACAGTGGGCGTCGTACCCCGAGGATGTTCTCGAACCGCTCGCCTCCAGCGCCTACACCCCGGCCCGGCGTCAGGCCATCCAGTCCCGCTTCCCCCATGACCGGCTGGTCATCCCGGCAGGCGGCTTTAAGGTGCGCAGCAATGACTGTGACTACCGCTATCGCCCCCATTCGGCCTTCGCACACCTGACGGGGCTGGGTGAGGATTTCGAACCCGACGCGGTCCTCGTCATCGAAGACAACCACGCTGAACTGTTTTTCCATGCGCGGGTCCCGCGGACCGATCCGGAGTTTTATTCCTCACCCCAGTACGGCGAGATGTGGGTCGGCCCGCGGTTGTCCCTGGACGAGATGGAGCAGTTGACCGGTCTGACAATCCACAATTCTTCCGATCTGGCCCGGTCTCTGGCGGCGCCGCTGCACCATGGTGACTCGCTGATGCGCATCGTCCCCGGAGTGGACGAGCGGGTCGAGTCACTGGTCAACGCCCTGCGCGATCACAAGAACGGTTCCCCCACTGCGGCGGACACCGAACTGAACGTCGCCCTGAGCGAGATGCGGCTGATCAAAGATGCTTTCGAGATCGACCAGATGGACCAGGCCTGTGCCGCGACCCTGACCGGGTTCGAGGCAGTCATCGCCGACATTCCCGAAGCAGTACGGCGCGGGCGCGGGGAACGCTGGGTGGAGGGAATTTTCGGCCTGCACGCCCGCCACCTGGGCAATGCGGTCGGGTACGACACCATCGCCGCGTCGGGTGAGCACGCCTGTACTCTGCATTGGATCCGCAACGACGGCAATCTGCGCAACGGCGACCTGCTACTGCTGGACGCCGGGGTCGAAATGAACTCGCTCTACACCGCGGACATCACGCGTACCCTGCCGGTGTCGGGACGGTTCAGCCCAGCACAACGCCAGGTGTACGAAGCAGTCCTCGACGCGCAGAAGGCGGGCATTGAGGCGGCAAAGCCCGGGGCACGCTTCATCGACGTGCACAATGCTTCCGTGAGGGTCATCGCAGAATACCTTGCCGACTGGGGAATCCTCCCCGTCGGCGTGGAAGAGACCTTGTCCCAGGACGGTGGACAGTTCCGGCGCTGGATGGTGCACGGGACCTCCCATCACCTGGGGATCGATGTCCACGACTGTGCGAGTGCCAGGCGGAAGATGTACCGGGCCGGCACACTCCAGCCGGGGATGATCATCACCGTGGAGCCCGGCATCTATTTCAAGTCGACCGACCTGATGGTGCCCCACGAACTGCGCGGAATCGGGGTGCGCATCGAAGACGACATCCTCATCACCGACGACGGTTGTCGTGTCCTGTCCCAGGCCTTCCCGCGCAATCCCGACGCTGTCGAATCGTGGATGGCCCAGGTGTGGCTATCACACGCCGGGGATGGAAATCCCAGCCTTGGCCAGTAGGCGGGAGGCCAGCTTCACTCCTGCTTCGTCCACCATCTCCTGATCGACTTCGATCGCGCCGGTGAATCCGCCGGCACCCGAGACGGCGCGCTCGTACTCGTCTAAAATCCGGCGAGCCCGGGTGATGACCTCAGCCGGTGGGGTGAAGATCTGATTGCCGGGTTCGACCTGATCCGGATGCAGCACCCACTTGCCGTCATAGCCCAGGGCCGCCGCTTTCTCAGCCGACGCGCTGAAACCGGCGACGTCGCGGATCCCGACGAACGGCCCGTCGATGGCCTGCAAGCCGTTGGCACGGGCCGCGATCAGGATCGCCATCAGCGGATAGTGGAAGGCGTCGGCAGGATAGCCAGCGGGCTGTGAACCAACAGACAAGGACCCCATCCCCAGACTGGCCATGTAATCCCCCGGCCCGAAGACCAGGGACACCAGTCGCCCGGACGACGACGCGATGGCCGTCACCGCCGACAACCCCTGGGCCTCTTCGATCTGGGCCTCGATGCCGATGGCGCCGATCGCCCATCCGGCCTCCCGCTCGATCTGGGTCAGAACCAGGTCTGTGGCCCGCACATGATCGGGACCCGTGACCTTCGGCAAGACGATCGCATCAATCCGGTCCCCCGCCTGCCCGACCACCTCGGTCAGATCCGCGACAGTCCACGGGCTGGTCCAATCGTTGACCCGAACCGTCACGCAGGGCGCCAACCAGCCTGGGTCATCTCGCAGGGCCGCCACGATCTGCCCGCGCGCTTCCGCTTTGGCCCCGGGAGCCACAGCATCCTCCAGGTCAAGAAAGACGGCGTCCGCACTGACCGTACGCGACTTGGCGATGAAGC
>WRFP01000122.1 GCA_009778725.1 Propionibacteriaceae bacterium | reverse complement strand
GTGAGAAAGTTCCACCTGGGCGTCGGCCGACACCGAGACGGAATACTCCATGCGGACGCACTCCCGGTGAGCGGCGGACACCAGTCGGGAGGAGTCGATCGTCACGACGGTTCCGTCCGGCACGACCCAGGTGAGATGGCGGCGCAGGACACCGGCTTTGAAATCCAGGGTACGGCGGTAGTCGCGCACCACCCCCTGATGGGGATCGAAGGAATATCCGTTCACGATCAGCGAGAACCGGGCCGGGTTGGGCGCGGGCTGGATCGTCTGGCCAGTACGTGCCAGGCCGTAGGCATCCTCGGGATAAACAATAGGCCATGTTTCATAGAAGCCGTTGACGAAGACCTGGTCGGCCACGTCCTCGTCTTCCTCCAGGAAACCACGCACACCGATGAAACCATTGCTCACCGAAAACAGGGTTCGGGCATGGGCGCCAGAGTCGGGATTGGCGTGAGACAAGGCCCAATTCGCAGTGGTCGCCGTCATGATCGGTGCGTGTTCTTACGGCCTCAGGCGAATCCCAGAGCAGTGCCGTGCGGGTCCGTACTGACCAAGTCCAGAATCTCAGCAGAGTCGGAGGTGATGATGTTGTCTGAACTCGCATCGAGGTCACTGGATGGGCGGGCAGTACGGCTGGTGTCCAGACCCAGACGGGCGGAGAGCTTGGGCAGTGAGCCGAGGTCATGATCGGGGTCGGTGGGTGGTTTGTTCGTGGTGCCTGAATCCACACCGGGACGGGCGCGTGGAATGGTCTTGCCGAGTGACTCCATCCCGAGGTCGGCTGACGGGGTGTCTGTGCCGACTGGCTCAACCTTGGGATCGACATGCGGCATGTCTGTTGCAGCCAGGTCGGGACCCCGGCCCGCACCTGTCGCCGTGGCAATTGGGGTTGTGGTGATGTCGTCGACGTCCTGCTTGACTCTGTTCAGGTCGATCATGGGCCACTGGGTCACCAACTCCTGGAGGTCGTCGACGACGATCGAGGCGCCGTGATCCATCAGGGCTTGGGCACCGCTGCCCCGGTTGACACCGATGACGCAGCCGAACTTGCCGGCACGGCCCGCCTCGACCCCGCTGAGAGCGTCCTCGACGATGATGGCCTTGCTTGGCGTGACTCCCAAACGCCGAGTGGCTTCGGTGTACGTGTCTGGGGCGGGCTTGCCACCCAGGCCCAGTTCGGCGGTGACGATCCCGTCGATCACGACATCGAATTGCTCGAGCAGCCCGGCGGACTTCAAGACGTACCGGGCATTTCGGGACGCGGACACCACTGCCACCAGCAGTCCGGTGGCGACAGCGGCGGAGAGGAATGCGACCGATCCAGGGTAGGGCACCAGCGGTTGGCGGGCCAGGTTGGCCAAGAAGAGAGAATCCTTCAAATTGCCCATCGCGCACACTGTCGCCATGGACGGCTGATCACTGGGGTCGCCTTCGGGAAGGTTGATGTCGCGCGAGAGCAACACCTCGCGTACTGCTTCATAACGGGGACGCCCGTCGACCAACCCGTAGTAGTCGGAATCGTTGTAGGGCAACACATCGGCGCGTCCGGCCAGGGCGGTGCGGAACACCTGCGCCCACGCCTTGCGATGGACATCGACTGTGGGTGTGAGAACCCCGTCGAGGTCGAAAAGACAAGCCTCCGCCCCGTCAAGGACGGGGGACAGGATGTCCATGGGAGCCTTCCTCTCTGGGTGGACGGTGGACGATGAGAATGGCCGCAATCGGTCTGGACGTTACTAGTGTCATTGTTCGTCAACATTTACTGTCGAATCGGGCGATCGAAGCGCCTGGTCTGACCTGTTGACGCACTGACAACAAAGCATACTTCAGTACGCTTCTGCCTCGATGCGCGACTCGCTATGATAGCAACTCACTTTTATTTAATACCATAATTCCAAGATCAATGATAACCGTATGGTAACGTTTGCGGCTAACGATTGAAAATATCTTCCAGTTTCTTTTACTCTGGAAAACACGCAACGCTGGGCCACGATTGTTCGCTGATGAGCCGCACGTCGATGGATTTTAGGCTCCAGGCCGATCTTGAATGGCACACAAACAATAAGGAGTTTTCATGGCAAAGCGCATCCTCACGTATGGCCTCGTGGCAGTGGTCTCGGCCACGATGGTGTTGGCTGGGTGCTCCAGTACGCCGTCGCCGTCGCCCAGCAGCGAGGCCCCAGGCGCCAAGACAATCGTCACTATTTACGGTACCCCGACGGGCAATGAAGGTTCGCAGTGGGAGGCCAGCTGGCAAGCGTGGGCCGCCGCCAACAACATCGACATTCAGTACACCGGTGACCGCGATTTCACAACGAATATTTCGACGAAGATCCAGGGCAATTCGCTGCCTGACATCGCCGTCTTCCCACAGCCGGGTCTGATGAAGTCAGTCATCCAGACGGGCAAAGTCCAGCCCCTGGACCCCACCACGCTGGCAACTGTGCAGCAGGATTTCTCGGCTGACTGGCAGGCCTATGGAACAGTCGACGGCAACCAGTACGCCGTACCTCTGGATGCATCGGCCAAGGGCTACATCTGGTATTCCCCGTCCGAATTTGAACAGTGGGGTGTCGAAGTCCCGAAGACCTGGGATGACCTGATGACGCTGACCGACACGATCCAGGAGAAGGTCAATGGGCCGGTGTGGTGTGCGGGCTTCAACTCCGGGGACTCCTCCGGATGGCCGGGCACCGACCAGATTGCCGAGTATCTGCTGTCGGCTTCGGGCGGAGACGTGTACGACCAATGGGTCTCCGGTGACGTCAAGTTCACCGACCAACCGGTCGCGGACGCCTTCTCGGCGTTGGGCAAGATCTGGCTCGATCCGAAGTACGTCAATGCTGGATTCGGCGGAGTGGAGACCATCAACTCGACCGCCTTCGGTGACGTCGCCACACCGTTGGCCAACGGCCAATGTGCACTGACCAATCAGGCGACCTTCCTGGAGGCCTCCTTCGCGGACGCCAAGACTGCCGCGGGAACCACTCCGAAGGTGGCCCCGGATGGCGACATCTGGGCATTCATGATGCCTCCGGTTGCTGGTACCCAGTCGGTTGTCGGCGGCGGTGACTTCGCCGTTGCGTTCACGTCCAGCCCGGCAGTGGAGAAGGTCATGAACTACCTGGCCTCCGGTGACTACGCCAACAGCCTGATCACGGTCTCCGGCGCCACCTTCATCACCGCCAACAAGGGCGTCGAAGTCTCCAAAGAGGCCGATCCCCTGCTGGCCCAGGCGATCCAGACGCTGACCGACACCAACACCACCTTCCGTTTCGGAGCCGGCGACACCATGCCGAGCGTCGTTCAGCAGGCTTGGTGGAAGGGTACGGTCGACTGGATCAACGGCGCCTCCCAGTCAACGGTACTGAACCAGATCCAGGCTTCCTGGGCGGACGCCTAGTGGCTGGAATCTTGTCCTGACGCATCGACGAGGAGGGAGCTGAGATGCAGGCATTCTTCTCCTGGCTGGCGGGATTACCCCAGTTGGTGCAGATTCCTGTCGTCGTGGCTGCCTTCCTCGCCGTCGTCGGGATAGTCGTTTTTCTCACCGAAGTGGCGCCGCGCCCGGGCCGTGCGTACACCTGGGTCAGGTTGGGAATCGCGATCGGCGTCCCGGTTTTGACCCTGGCTGTTCTGGGCCTGGAACGCCAGGTCTTGTGGGTGTACCTGCTGGTGGCCCTGCTCGGGGCAGGGTTGTTCTGGTTGGACACCCGGTCCAAGAAGGGCCGAGGCCGGCGTATCCAAGTGGCCCTGTTCATTTCACCTGCACTGTTTTTCCTGATCATCGGCCTGGTGTGGCCGACCATCCGTACTGTCGTCTTCGCCTTCATGGACAAGACGGGGACCCAATTCGTCGGTCTGAAGAACTTCGTGTGGGTCTTCTCTTCGGGAAGTTCCGGCGGACTGACCAGCCTGTTGAACACCATCGTCTGGGTCATTGTCGCACCGGTCCTCGCCACGGTGGTCGGATTGCTGTACGCCCTGTGGGTCGACCGCTCGCGGGCCGAAAAACTGCTCAAGGTCCTCATCTTCATGCCGATGGCGATCTCGTTCGTGGGCGCCTCGATCATCTTCAAATTCTTCTACGACTACCGTCAGGGCAATCAGATCGGATTGGTTAATCAACTAGTGTTGCTGGTTGGTGGCACTCCGGTCAATTGGTTGCAGAACTATCCGGTCAACATGTTTTTGATGATCGGCATCCTCATCTGGTCGCAGACCGGCTTCGCGATGGTGGTCCTCTCAGCAGCCATCAAATCGGTCCCCGCTGACCTGATCGAAGCCGCCGAGATCGACGGCGCCTCTGCGCTACGCCGGTTCCTGCACGTCATCATTCCCACCATCCGCCCGACCATCATCGTTGTCTGGGTGACGATCTCGATCATGTCATTGAAGGTGTACGACATCGTCTCCGTCACCACGGGGGGCTTCAACAACACGTCGGTTCTCGGGTACGAGATGGTACGGCAGTTCTCACTGTTCCCGCCGCAGACGGGTCATTCCGCGGCGCTGGCCATGCTGATCTTCATCCTGGTCATTCCGTTCATCGCGTACAACGCTCATTCACTGACGAAGGGGGACAGATGACTCTCATGCCGGTCTCCCGGTCCACCCGCCGTGTGCACCACACCCACCGTACGTTGTCCAGCCCATGGGCGACCGTGGGAGCCCTCGTCATCGCCGTGGTGTGGACCGTGCCGACGCTCGGGTTGTTCATCTCCTCGATTCGCCCCGCCAGCCAGATCACGACCAGCGGGTGGTGGACCTTCTTCGCCCACCCCCAGACGACGATGGACAACTACTCGGCAACCATGGATTTCGTCTCCTCGGGCATCACCGTCACCCAGGCGCTGGTCAACTCGCTGACAATCACGATTCCGGCGACCGTCCTCCCGATCACGCTGGCGTTGATGGTGGCCTATGCCCTCGCCTGGATCGACTTCCGGGGACGGCATGTGTTGTTCGTGGCCATCTTCTCCCTCCAGATCGTGCCTTTGCAGATGCTCCTCGTCCCTTTGCTGAAGCTGTACTCCGGCGGGGTGGTGATCGCCGGAACACAGATCATTCCTGGTTTCCCCGCCAATTCACTGGGCTCGGGATTCGCACAAGTGTGGATCACCCACGCCATGTCAGCCCTACCCCTGGCAACCTTCATGTTCCACAACGCGCTGGCGACCATCCCCGTCGACATCATGGAAGCCGCCCAGATCGACGGCGCCGGCCACGGGCAGATTTTCCGGCGTCTGGCCATGCCCCTGGTCCTGCCCACCATCGCCAGCTACGCCATCTTCCAGTTCCTGTGGGTGTGGAACGACCTGTTGGTCGCGACGATCTTCACCTCAGGCCGCAACGCCCCGGTCACCAAGATCCTGGCCGACCTGTCAGGGGTGTACGGACAGCAATGGTACTTGCTGACAGCCGGTACCTTCGTCGCCATCGTCGTACCGCTGATCGTCTTCTTCGCCCTGCAACGATTCTTTGTTCGCGGACTCCTGGCCGGATCGACCAAGGGGTAGGGCGCCAGGGCTTGACTATGAGCGGACTGCACCAAGACAGGCCCGCGGCGAAAAACAATACGGTGTGAACGCTCGTACTGGTGTGTGGATAGTCGTGGACCGGGGAGGATGCCGTACCCGGCTATCATGACAGGAGATCGGCTACCCAGACACGGCCGGCGAGTGTGAAGGGACGTCAGATGCATGAGATAACGTGCCCGCAGTGTGGCACCGCGTTCACCATTGATGAGGCTGGATATGCGGACATTGTCCGGCAGGTGCGCGACGACGAGTTCGACAAGGCCCTGAGCGAGCGATTGGGTGTGGCCGAGCAGGCGAAGAAAACTGAGATTGCGTTGGCAGAGGCGAAGATTGCCACGCAGTATGAGCAGGAGGCTGCGAAGGCGGATGCCCAGATCCTCAGTTTGCAGGCGAGGCTTGATGCGGGCGAGGTGGCGCAGAAGTTGGCCGTGACTGAGGCACTGGACGAGGTGGAGAAGCAGCGTACTGCGCTGGCCGGCGAACTTGACCGGGTCAAGCAGGAAATGGTGGCCGCGCGAGAGCGTGCCGAGGCGACGCTTGAGCATGAGTTGCAGAAGAATTCTGCGGCCAAGGATTCCGAGATCCAGCAGTTGCGGGCGCAGGTGGAGGCGGCCGAGGTGGCCCGCAAGCTGGCTGTCGTGGAGTCGGTTGGGGTGGTTGAGAAGGAACGGGACGACTTAAAGGGCGCGCTGGACCGTTTGGGACTGGAGAAACAGTTGGCCGAGACTTCTTTGAAGGACAAGTACGAGACGCAGATCAAGGATCGCGACGACATGATCGAGCGGCTGCGCGATTTGAAGGCGAAGTTGTCGACGAAGATG
>WRFP01000121.1 GCA_009778725.1 Propionibacteriaceae bacterium | reverse complement strand
ATTCGTCAGCTGGGTCCACATATCGACATACCGACTTACCGATGCGCGACACTGAGCGTTGAACTCCGCGATCCCGTACCTTTCGATGTCGGCCTTCCCGTTGAACCCCAACTCCTTCTCAACCGCGATTTCGACCGGTAGCCCATGGCAGTCCCATCCTGCTTTGCGCGGTACCCGGTACCCCTGCATGGTCTTGAATCGCGGGAAGACATCTTTAAATGACCGGGCCTCGATGTGGTGAGTCCCCGGCACGCCGTTGGCCGTCGGCGGCCCTTCGTAGAAGGTCCACGTCGGCGCTCCGGGTCGGTCGAGCGACCGTTCGAAGGTTGCGGCCTCGGCCCACAAGCGCAATATCTCATGCTCCATCTGCGGCAGGTCGATCTGCGGCGGCACCACGCGGTACGGCCCACCATCAGCGCAGCCGTGACCGGCCGGAGGTGTGCCAGCGTCAGTTCCGTTTGTGTCGTGCCCAGTCAGAGCGGTGTCGTGCCCTGCCGGGTCAGCATCGTGCGTAGTCATAACCCGACCCATTCTACGCGCTGGCCCAGGCCCCCCCGCCCAGCACAACCTCGCTCGGAACAGCGTATTTCAGCAGACTCCCAGCCAGTGACGTCCGGTGCCATCGGCTGGAGGTACCCTGGACCTATGTCTGCTGAACCCATGGATGTCGGGCCGCTGTTCGGCGGCGACCGCCCAGTTCTCGAATCTGACCGCCAGTTGGTCGTCACCCTGCTGACGGCGGCCCGTTCCGATGCTCGCCTGACCGATGCCGACTTTGCCCAGCGGATCAGCCGCGTGTACGCCGCCCGCGTCTTCGACGACCTGGTGCCCATCACCCGCGACCTGATGATGTCGCTGTAGCACGACGACTGACGAGCCAGCGCACCCCCACAGTCCCCCCCACAGTGTCGCTCGCGACGCCAGCGATCGGTGGATTCGGGCTAAGCTGTCCCCATGGCAGCAGTGGCATTCGGCGTCGACATCGGTGGTTCTGGGGTGAAGGGTGCGCCGGTCGACCTGTCCACTGGCGAGTTGCTGGCCGCCAGAGTACGCATCCCGACCCCGCAGCCCTCTGTCCCCAAGGCCGTCGCCCAGGCCGTGGCCCAGGTCGTCCAGTCTTTCGGCGATGACGTCAAAGACCTGCCGATCGGCATCACGGTACCGTGTGTGGTCGCCGACGGTATCACCCGCAGTGCCGCCAACATCGACGCCAAGTGGATCGACTACCCTGCCGCTGAAGCCTTGTCCCGCGCCGTTGGCCGCCCGGTCACCCTGCTCAACGACGCCGATGCCGCCGGCCTGGCCGAGGCTTACTACGGCGCCGCCCGCGGACAAGCTGGATTAGTGATTGTCACAACACTGGGTACGGGGATAGGCTCCGCACTGATTTACAACGGCGTCCTGGTGCCCAACGTGGAACTGGGCCAACTGGAGATCGACGGCTTCCGGGCCGAGGTTCGAGCGGCCGCCAGAATCCGCGCTCAAGAGGATTTGAGCTGGACCGCATACTCTGCGCGGCTGCAGAAGTTTTACGCAACCCTGGAGTTCCTCTTCACCCCCTCCCTGTTCGTCGTCGGAGGCGGAATCAGCCGCAGTTCAGACAAATTCCTGCCACATTTGTCCCTGAAAACACCGATCATTCCGGCTCAATTGCGCAACCAGGCTGGGATCGTCGGAGTCGCACGATACACCCAGTCGTGACTCCCCTCGTACTGATGGCCCAGTATTGCCCACCCCTGGTATCAGGGTAGTATTCGTATCTATGCTCACCGGATCGCGCCCCTGTGATCGGTGCGCCGCCTGAAGCCAACGCAGGTTGACAGATGGATTGAATTCGCTCCAATTGATAGATCGCTCTACAAGGAGGACACATGACCGACAAAGCTACTCTGACTTTTCCCGACGGAACAGCCTACGATCTTCCTATCGTCGTGGGCAGCGAGGGAGAACGCGCAGTAAACATTCAGAAATTACGGGCTGACACCGGCTACGTCACCCTGGATGATGGATACACCAACACAGGATCGTGCGAGTCGAACATCACTTTCATCGATGGCGAGCAGGGCATCCTGCGCTATCGTGGCTATCGGGTCGAGGACATCGCCCGGCATTGTTCGTTCATTGAAACCGCACAACTGGTCATCTGGGGAGAACTTCCCACCGCTGAGGACCGTACCCGCTTCTCTGATCTGCTGACTGAGAACTCGGCCCTTCCCGAAGACTTCCGCCGCCACTTCGAAGCATTCCCGCCGCATGCCCATCCGATGTCGATTCTGTCGGCCATGATCAACGCCCTCCAAAGCTACGATCTGCCCGGGCTGACGATCGAAAGTGACGAACAGTTCGAGCAGGTCAGCGCCGCTCTGATTTCCAAAGTACGTACGATCGCCGCGGCCGCGTACAAGTCGTCGATCGGCGAACCGATTATTTACCCCCGGTACGATCTGAGGTACGTCGAGAACTTCCTTCACATGATGTTCTCCCGGCCGTACCGCGACTATGTTCCAACAGCAGAGGCCACCTCGGCGCTCAACCTGTTCCTGTTGCTGCATGCCGACCACGAGCAGAACTGCTCGACTTCCACGGTGCGCATGGTCGCCTCCGGCGAGGCCAGCCTGTACGCGTCGGTCGCCGCCGGCGTGTGCGCCCTGTGGGGCAAGCTGCATGGTGGCGCCAACCAGGCCGTCATGGAGATGCTGTCCTTCATCCAGCAGTCCGGCATGTCGACCAAGGAGTACGTTGCCAAGGTCAAGAATCGCGAACAGGGCATCAAGCTGATGGGCTTCGGACACCGTGTGTACCGCAACTTCGACCCCCGCGCCGTTCTGATCAAGTCCGCGGCCGACAACCTGTTGGATGCCTTGAAGATCTCGGATCCCCGCTTGGAGATCGCCCGTGAACTCGAGGCAACGGCTCTTGCCGACGACTACTTCATCAGCCGCAAGCTGTACCCGAATGTGGACTTCTACTCCGGGATAATCCTGACCGCACTCGGCATTCCGACCGAGATGTTCACCGTCATGTTCGCCATGGGCCGGATGCCGGGCTGGATCGCCAACTGGAAGGAAATCCACGATGTCGGAGCATCGTCGAGGATTTACCGTCCGCGCCAGATTTACACGGGCCCGACCGACCGCGAGTGGGTGAACCGCTTCCAGCGTGAGAAGGGCCAGACGACCGGCAGCTTCAAGGTTCCCGAGGAACTGCGCGCCCCCAAGCCCGAGGCCCCGCCAGCGGAGGCCCCGAAGGCGTAATCCAGTACGAGGGGGTGTCCCCTTCGTACTGGAAAGACCAGTCAAAATTATGACCGCCCCGGAGAGTGACTCCGGGGCGGCCTGGCGACATGCCTATCTGTTTGTTCGTCAGGAGGGAGGTCAACGACGAAAAACTGCTAACATGTCACATCTTTGGGAAACACTTCCTTGTTTATTAGAAGCTCAGATATCACGATAGCAGACGGACAAGACTATTGTCCGGGGAAATGAAATAATCTCATCAAGTGGGATCATCGATCGTAATACCGGCTCTGGTAAGGGGTTTCGTGCATGTCAGTGCACGATGTGCAGCCGTTCGTACACCCATGTCAACGGTTTAGGCGACCACCAATTCCACTTGCCTAGGATCGTCATGGTGGCGGGGACGAGGAGCATCCTCACCAGGGTGGCGTCGGTGACCACGATGGCGGCCAGGGCGACGCCGATCTGTTTGATGGGGATCATGTCGCCGAAGGTGAAGCCGATGAAAACGGCCACGATGATGGCTGCAGCCGAGGTGATGATCCGCCCGGAGCGCTGCAGACCGCGCTCGACCGCATCATCGTTGGAGTGGCCCAAGTTCCAATACTCCTTGATGCGCGAGATCAGGAAGACCTCATAGTCCATGGCCAGGCCGAAGCCGAAACAGATTGAACAGACAACGATGAACGTTTCCATGCCCTGGACTTTGGGCATGCCGAGGAACCCGTTCATGAAGATCAGACTGGTCACCCCGAGCGACGCCAGCAGCGACAACGAGTTGATGATGATCGCCTTGATGGGCACGATGACAGAGCCGGTCATCAAGAACATGAGAATGAACACCGCCAAGGCCATGATCCCCAAGGCCAGCGGGGCGCGGGCCATGATCGAGTCGACGAAGTCGAGTTGCAGGGCGGCCGGTCCACCCACCATGATGTCGTACCCCGCGTCGTACGAGCGCAGATCCTTGACAACCTGGGTCGCCTGATCACCGACCTGGTTGTCGATGTCGAGGTGCAGCGTGATCGAACTGCGCCAGGGGTCGGAAGGCAGGGGCGTGGGCGGTGAGATGTAATTCACGTTGGGAAGGGCGGACAGATGGTCGTAGAGGCTGGCTGTCTTGGAGGAAACCTGGTCCGCGACAACCAGAACTGTCGGCGCCTCCATGGCAGGGTAGTCGGCCTGGACGGTATTGTACGCCTGGGTCTGCGTCGACTGGGCGGGCAGATAGTCGGCGAAGGCTGAGCGCATCTGCAGGTCGCGCAGCGGCAGGGCCATGATGACCAGGATGACCGCCACCAGGGCCATGATCAGCCAAGGACGCTTGTGCACACCGCGGGCGAGTTTGGAGAAAAACCCGTGGTCGGACGCCGAATCGCCAACAGCCTTCACGATGGAGCGCAGGACCGGGATCCGGGTGATGATCGACGGTTTGATCAGAACGCGCCGCATCAGCACGATGATCGCCGGCACCAGGGTCATGGCGGTCAGCACCGCCATCAGCGAGACGACGATCCCGCTGATCCCGATGATCCGCAGCATGCCCGCCTTCATGGTCAGCAGGGCACACATGGCGAAGGCGATCGTCACCGCCGAGAAGAAAACAGTACGACCGGCCGTACTGATGGTTTTTTCCATGGCGTCGCGGACGATCAGCTTGGCAGCATCCTTGTCGGGGATCTTGCCGGCTTCAGGCTTGTACTTTTTCCGGGCAAGGATCAGGGCCAGTTGTTCGCGATAGCGGGAGACGATCAGGAGCCCATAGTCGACCGACAAGGACAAACCGATCACAGAAGCGATGTTGATCGTGAAGACTTCGACGTTCATGAAGAAGGTCATGGCCCACAAGGAGCCCATGCCGATCCCAATGGCCACCAGGGCGCCGACGATGGGCAGTCCGGCGGCGAGGATGCCGCCGAAAATGATGATCAGCAGCAGCAGGGCGACGGGAAGGCCGATGGACTCACCGCGGAACAGGTCGGTCTTGATCTGGCTCATGATCGAGTCGGTCATGCCCTGCTGGGAGACCATCTGTACTGAAGAATTAGGAAAATCTTGGGCCAGATCGTGCCGGAAATTGTCGACGGCGGTGGAGACGTCTGCCGTGGTCGTTTTCTCGTCACTCGACGACAGATCCTTGTCCAAGACGACGGCGACAATGAATCCGTCCTTCTTGTTGGAGAGCAGGGCCTGTGCCTGAGGAATGGTCAGGCTCGGGAAGAGGAAGGCGTCGGCAACCGATTTTACGCCGTTGATCTGGGAAAATGCGTCGCGGTGATCCGCCATGAAGGTGGTCAGGGTGGCCGCGTCCTGGTCGATGTCGAGTCCGTTGACGACGACACTGATCGCCGTACCGCTGGCGTCCGCCGAAGCCAAGGTGTTGACGGTGTCCGACTCCGATCCTGCGACCAACGACACCGAGTTGGACAGCCGGTCGAAGACACCGCCCTGGCCGAATCCCCAGAAAGCACCGAGTACGGCAATCACCAAGACGACGAGCCATGCGGTGATGGCGCGCCACGGGTGCCGTACGACGGACTTCCCGACAATGTCAAACATCTCTCCGACCTTCCGGGGATTGAAGCAAGCACGCCGTCATCCAAAATCGGTGGGCAGATCACTCGACGACACGTAACCAGATACCCCACTCCGGAAAGAGACCGACGTACAACACAAAATCCCTTGTTGCCCCAATTTTACACCGTCAGATGACCCAATTCCGATACCCCCAAGACACCTTCAGGCCCATCTCAGGGCCCCCTCAGGGACCTCTCAGGGGACCACATGAAACATTGTGCCCAGCGATCCTATGTGCTGCTCCACACTCCTGGTTCGCAGAGTTATATAACTTTACATAACTCGTCACATAACTTCTCAAAAGCCCCTGTGAATTAGTCACGTCAATACCATTGCAAGACTGCACCGATTGAAGTAGTTGCTTGTCAGATATATTAATTTATCATGTAAGTATAAATAATTGTTGATTAGAATGGCCTCTTCATGTCGTTTGAGTGGCGAACAACAAAATGGCCTGAGGAGTACGGGGGACACTCTTCCCCAGACTCCTCAGGCCGGTTGGGCTGATCAGATGGCTGACCAGCCGCCGTCTACTGGGACGACGATGCCGTTGACGAAGGAGGCGGCCTTGTCATCGGCGAGGAAGCAGATGACCTCGGCGAGCATTTCGGGCTGGCCGAATCCGTT
>WRFP01000120.1 GCA_009778725.1 Propionibacteriaceae bacterium | reverse complement strand
GAAGGCGTACCCAGCCGGGCCGATTCCCGCGGCCAGCATCATGTAGCCGATCTGGGACATCGTCGAACCGGCCAGCACCTTCTTGATGTCATCCTTCGAACAGCCGATCCAGGCGCCCACCAGCAGGGTGACTGTGCCGACGATGGCGACCGCCAATTGAGCAGCCGGGGTTTGCTCGAAGATCGCGCCGGACCGCACGACCAGGTAAACCCCGGCTGTCACCATGGTGGCAGCGTGAATGAGGGCGGACACAGGAGTGGGGCCCTCCATGGCGTCAAGCAACCAGGCTTGCAATGGAACCTGGGCTGATTTGCCGCACGCGGCCAGCAAGAGCATGAAACCCATGAAGGTCGCCCATCCAAACGACAGTTTCGGGGCGCCCGCGTCGACGGCGGTGAAGGCGGTGGACCCGAACATGGCCAGCATCGAGAACGCGGCCAGCAGCAAACCGAGGTCGCCGACCCGGTTCATGACGAACGCCTTCTTGCCGGCGGCGGCTGCGCTCGGGCGTTCCTGCCAGAAGGAGATCAGCAGGTACGAGGCCAGGCCCACACCCTCCCAACCGATGAACAGGACCAGGTAGTTGTCAGCCAGGACGAGGATGAGCATGGCGGCGATGAACAGGTTGAGGTACGCGAAGAAGCGCCGTCTGTTCGGATCATGGGCCATGTAGCCGATCGAATAGATGTGGATGATCGAGCCGACTCCGGTGATCAGCAGGGTGAACAGGATGGACAGCGGGTCGATCAGCATGCCGACGTTGATCTGCCAGGCGCCCGAGGAGATCCAGGTGTACAGGTGCAGGCCCACAGTACGGTCATTGCCCGACTTGCCGAGCAGGTCCACGAAGTAAAACACGGCCAGGGCGAAGGAGGCGATGGGGGCCAAGGTGGCCAGGATGTGCCCGAAAGCGTTGGTGACCTTGCCCAGGATCAACAGCAAGCCAGCCATGGCGGCCGGTATGACGACGAGCAACCAGGCGTACTGATAGATCCCCGAAGCGACAACCGGTGTGAGTGTCTCAAGCATGTCTATCAGCCCTTCAGCACTATCTCATTGTCGACCGAAGTCGAGCGGCGGGCACGGGAGATCATGACGATGATCGACAACCCGATCACAACCTCGGCGGCGGCGACGACCATCACGAAGAAGGCCGCCATCTGCCCGTCGAGGATTCCCCAGTGGGCACTGAAGGCGACGAAGAGCAGGTTGGCTGCGTTGAGCATCAACTCCACGCACATGAAAATGACGAGGGCATTGCGGCGGATCAGGAAACCGACCAGGCCGATGGAGAACAAGATGACTGCCAAAGTGGCGTACAGACTAGTCATGGGGGTTCTCCTGTCCGGACGTGGGTTGCTCAGCCGGTGGATCCCGCTTGATCGGGTTGGTCCTGTCATCGGGCTCATCGGACTGGACTGGAAGCTCCGGCTGAGTGGGTTCGTCCGGTTTGGCGGCTTGGTCAACGTCAGTTGGTGGCTTGGGCCTGGTGGTTTCGTCCGGCTCAGTGGAACTTAGTGCTTCTGGCTCGTCTGCTTGGGCGGTTTGGTCTACGTCAGTTGGTTGCGTGGGCCTGGTGGTTTCATCCGGCTCAGAGGTACTTGGTGCTTCCGGCTCGTCTGCTTGTGCGGTTTGGTCTGGGGCACCTGGTTGCTCAGGCGCAACTGGTTGCTCGGGCGCACCTGGTTGCTCGGGCGCACCTGGTTGCTCGGGAGCACCTGGTTGCTCGAGTATGGCGGGTTGATCCGGCCCGGTCAGTTCAGGCGGGGTGAAATCCGGGTCGGTCGTCCTGGATGGTTCGGATTCTTCACCCCTTTCTGCTGCGCCGAGGACCAGCGGTTCGTCACCTGCCGCCTCGATGGCGTCCAGGACATCGTCGTGGGGGGCCCACAGGGCCTCGGGCGACGCCAGACCGACACGGTCGGCCAGGACCTTGGACACAGACTGTGCCGAGACCGTCCCATCCGGCAGGAGGGCCGGGGTGGAGATCGCATTATGCCGGGCGAAGACACCCGAATTGGGCCGTGGAGCCGGGTTCTCGCCGGAGGTGATGTACGCCTCCAGGCGCTGTGCGGCGCGCTCGACCTGTCCGGCCTTCTTCTTGACCTGCTCGGGGTGCGCCAAGACCATGGCTGCGACGGCGGCGGTGATCAGCAGGGCCGCAGTGGCCTCGAAAGCGATGACGTAGTGGGAGAAGATCAGGCTGGCCAGCCCTTGGACATTGCCACCGTCGTCACTGTTGACCTGGGTGACCCCCACGGGAACACCGTGGATCCCCTGGGCGACGGCCAAGGTGAGCAGGATGAGCACCCCCACACCGGCAATGGCGACTGCCACCCGGTGGCCCTTGAGGGTCTCCCCCAGCGTGTCTTGCGACGACACGCCGACCAGCATGATGACGAAGAGGAACAACATCAGAACCGCGCCGGTATAGACGATGATCTGGACTGCGAACAGGAAGGGTGCCCCCAGGCCGGCGTAGATCACGGCCAGGCTGACCATGACCAAGGCCAGGCACAGGGCAGAATAGACCGGCTTTCTGAAAGCGACCAATCCGATCGCCCCGGCGATCGACAGCACAGCGCAGATGAGAAAGATCACCGCTGTGGCGGTGCCCGGAGGAGTGGACAGCAGAATCATGCGGGGTCTCCCTTCTGAGCCGGGAGCAACCGGGACGGTATCCGGGTGTCGGGACCGGTGTCGGGCAGTCCGAGGAAGTACGCCTTCTCGTCATCGCCCAGGCGGCGCGGATGGGGAGGTTCCTCCATCCCTGGCAGCAACGGGGCGAGCAACTGTTCTTTGGTATAGATCAGGGCCTCCCGGGACCGGTCTGCCAGTTTGAACTCATTGGTCATCGTCAGTGCCCGCGTCGGACAGGCCTCGATGCACATCCCGCAGAAGATACAGCGCAAGTAGTTGATCTGATAGACCTTGCCGTACCTCTCCCCTGCCGAGTAGCGCTCGGCGTCGGTGTTCTGGCCGGCTTCGACATAGATGGCGTCGGCCGGGCAGGCCCAGGCGCACAACTCGCAGCCCACGCATTTCTCCAAGCCATCCGGCCAGCGGTTGAGTTGGTGGCGGCCATGCCAGCGGGCTTCGGTGACCTTTTCCTTGCCCTTTTCCGGATAGCCCTGGGTGAAGGTCTTGCGGAACATGGTCGTGAAGGTGATGGCGAATCCCTTCCAGGCGTCGAGCACACCCATGTCAGGCCTCCGTTCCCTGGTTGCGCCCACTGAGGACCTCGCCGCCCGGGCCGACCAGGACATCGGCGTACTCCGGGAGAATCTGCCCGGTCATCGGAGGCACGGGATACCCTTCCGCGAAGGGGTCGAAAACCCCCGGTTTGACGCCGGGTACGCGGCTGACTTCGGAGCGGACTTCTGCTTCCTGCCTGGTCGGAATGAACAGAATCAGCAGCAAGATGACGATCACGACGGCGGCTGCGATCAACAGCACTGTCGGAGAGAACCATCCCACGGAAGCGCCCACGCGGGCCACGGCGACCAGCACGATCCAGACCAGGTTGACCGGGATCAACACCTTCCAGCCGAGGTGCATGAATTGGTCGTACCTCAGCCTTGGCAGGGCGCCGCGCAGCCACACGAAGAAGAAGATGAAGCATTGTACCTTGATGAGGAACCAGACAATGCCCATCCATCCGGAATCGATCCAGCCCCAGCCTGAGACGTCTGTCAGCCACGGCGTGATCGGCCAGGGCGCGTGATAGCCGCCAAGGAAGAGGGTCGTCGCGACGGCGGAGACCGTGGCCATGTTGATGTATTCAGCCAGGAAGTACACCGCGTAGCGGAAACCGGAGTAGTCGGTGATGTAGCCCGACACTAGTTCTTGTTCGCACTCGACGAGGTCGAAGGGCGCTCGGTTGGTCTCGGCGACCATCGAGATGACGTAGATGACGAAACTCGGCAGCAGCAAGATGGCGTACCAACTGGGGAAGTGAGCCTGGGTGAACAGCCCCCACTGCTGGCTCTGCGCCAAGACGATGTCGGAAGTGGACATCGAGCCCGCGTACATAAAGACCGCCACCAGGGACAACCCCATGGCGATCTCGTAGGAGATCATCTGGGCGGTGGACCTGATCGAGCCGACCAGGGAATACTCCGAGGTGGACGCCCACCCGGCCAAGACGATGCCGTAGATGCCGACGGCTGCGACCGAGAGGATGAACAGCACCCCCATGGGCAGGTCGGTCAGTTGGAGATTGGTACGCACCCCGAACATGGTGACCTGGCCACCCAGCGGAATGACCGCCCAGGCCGTGAAAGCCGCCGTGCCGGTCAGGATCGGAGCCAGAGTGAAGATTACTTTGTCCGAACCGGTGGGGCGGAAATCCTCCTTCAGGAGCGCTTTTGTGCCGTCGGCCATCGCCTGGCCCAAGCCGAGCGGCCCGTTCATGGTGGGGCCCTTGCGGTGCTGCATCTTGCCCACGACCCGGCGTTCGAACCACACATTGAAGATGGTGTACGCCAGGAGGAAGACCACGATGACAACGACTTTGATCAGGATGATCCACCAGGGGTCAGCCCCGAATACCGCCGTATCTAAAGGACTCATTCCTCACCCTCCTTCTTGGGGCCTGACGCCGCTGCGAGCGTCACTGCAACTCCCACGCCGACTCCGATGGAACGAAGCGCCGCATTGCGGGCCCGCGAGGGCACCCACACGACACCGTCGGCCATTGTCGGCTCGACACGCAGCGGGAACGTCACCGACCCCTTCCCACCGGTGAGCTGGACAGCCGAAGCACCGACCAGGCCTTCCGCCAACGCTGTCTGGGCGGAGACCCGCGCGACCGGCTGACGAGCCATGGCAAGCAGGGCATCGGCGCCATCCAGACAACGGGAATCGTCGATCAGCTCCCGCCAGGTCGACACCACCACGCCCTTCATCTCCGATTGGGCTGCCGCGACCAAAATTTCCTTGACCCGGGGGCCTTCCCACACCGGCAGGTCATCCAACTCGTCCTTGGCCGCGCCCGGTGTGCGGAAACCGAGGTCGGCTCCCATGGCCTGGGCCAAAGCGGACAGGACCCGGATCTCGGTCATGGGAGAGCGCGGGTTGGTCACGACCTGGTTCACCGGGCATGAGCGGTGCTCCCAATTGAGGAAGGTGCCTTCGGTCTGCTCGAGGAGATCGACCGGCAAGATGACGTCGGCCTGGGTTGCAATATCGGACATCCGCGTCTGGAGAGCGACAACAAAAGCGTTGTTCGCCGCAGCCAGTGCCAACTCAGGATCCGCGCAGTCACCGGCCTCGACACCGGCGATGACCAGGGCGGCGAGCTGGCCTTTGGCAGCTGCGTCCAGTTGGGCCATGGTGTCCAGTCCCGGAGTGGTCGGCAGGTCGCCCGGCCAGATCCGGCTCATCTGGGCCACGGCTGCTTCCTCGGCAACGGGTCTTCCACCCGGCAGCAGAGCGGGCAGGCACCCAGCCTCGACCGCCCCGACCTCACCGGCGCGGCGCGGGATCCAGGCCAGCCGGGCACCCGTGGTTTGAGCCTTGTCGACCAGGACGGTCAGGCTGCCCGGAATCTCAGCCGCCCGTTCGCCCACGAAGACGATCGTGTCCGCATCCATCTCCAAGTCAGCCAGCACTTGCGGTGTGTCGTACGGGCGGGCGGGAATCAGGGTGGCGTTGAGCTTGGCCGAGCCACGCGTGAGGAAGGGGGCCACCGTCTGGATGGCCAGGCCCTTCTTGCGGTTGGCCTTGCGCAGGCGCAGGAAGACGTTGGGCGACTCCTCCTCCGGTTCGAAGAAGACGAGGATGGCTTGCTTGGCCGTGCTCAGGTCGGCGTAGGTCACCGACTCAGCCAAGGTCCGGCCGGCGACGTACCGTGCAAGGAACCTGGCCTCTTCGTTGCTGGCGGCCCGGGCTCTGAAGTCGATCGAGTTGGTCTTCAAGACGGTACGGGCGAACTTGGAATAGGCGTACGCGGTCTCGACCGTCAACCGTCCACCGGTCAGCACGCCGACCGACCCTGCTGCACGCTGCAGTCCCTGGGTGGCGGCGTCGAGGGCCTCGGGCCACGACACCTGGACCAACTGGCCGCCACGACGAACCATCGGGTGGGTGATCCGGTCCGAACCCCGCGCGGACACGAAACCGAAGCGGCCCTTGTCGCACGACCATTCGTCGTTGACATCCGGATTCTCCCCGGCGTAGCGACGGCGTACATCGAAATGACGGGAATCGACGCGCAACTGACATCCCGACGCACAGTTCTCACAGGTCGTGACCGTGGAGACCAGGTCGAACGGCCGCGCCGAGAAACGGTAGTCGGCCGACGTCAGGGCGCCCACCGGACAGATTTGGATGACGTTTCCGGAGAAGTACGAGTCGAAAGGCTGATCGGGGTAGATGGCCACCTGTTGTTTGGCGCCGCGTTCGACCAGGTTGATGAACGGATCGCCCGCGATCTGGTCGGCGAACCGG
>WRFP01000119.1 GCA_009778725.1 Propionibacteriaceae bacterium | reverse complement strand
TCGAAGCGTTCAAGGGCTTGATGAAACTCCTTGACGACGGGGTCATCCGGGCGATGGGCTGCTCGAACTTCAAGCCTGCCCACCTGGATCGCATCTTCGCTGAGACCGGGGCAACTCCCCACGTCAACCAGATCAACCTCAACGTGTGGACCCAGCGGAGAGAATCAGCGGCGTACAACAAGGACCACAACATCTTGACCGAGTCATGGAGTCCGATCAAGCCTGCATCCATGCTTCAGGATCCGGTCGTTGTACGGATTGCCACCGACCATTCCGCCACTCCCGCGCAAGTGATTCTGCGCTGGCACACCCAACACGGGTACCTCCCAGTCCCCAAGTCCTCCAACCCCGCCCGCCAGGCCGAAAACCTCGCCAGCTGGGATCTCACCTTGTCAACCCCGGACATGGCAGCCCTCGACGCCCTCGACAAGGGCGAGGGCCACGTCACAGATTCGGACTCCTTCGGACACTGACACGGCCTGCCTCACCTGATCGCCTCACATCCGAATTCAGGGTCAGCGGCGGGTGCTTACATCAGAATGACTGAAGGACCTCCGACGGCTTCCAGGCGTTTGAATCCTTCATCTTGGGTGACAACAGGTACATTCAGTGACAACGCAGTGGCAGCAATCCACAGATCATTGACCCGGCTTTGGGACAGACTGCGAGCGGCAGAACGCAAGACAGCCCAATGGAAAGCAATATCGACATCAATGCCGATTGGCCGGACTCTCAACGCCCGTTCCAAAGTGTCCAAACGCCGGGCTCGAACGGGCGATTCACCGTCCTGAAGGACGGCCAGGCGCAGTTCAGCCAGAGTAATCACCGAGATGCCCAATCCATTAGGCAGACTTGCCGCCCTCATGGGACGCTCCTGTTCACGGGCGATAAAAATACTGGTGTCTAGGATCGCGCCGATGTGATCAACCAAGGCCGTCATCGCCGATCGTGTCTCCGGTAGCACGAATACTTTCCCACGCCCCAGAATCCATCTGATGGTTCATGATGATGTCCATGGCTTCTTGCGCTGTGAAAGCTAATGGCCTGTGGTCATCGGTTAGTGGCATGAGCATCGCACGAGGTACCCCGCGGCTGGTGAGTGTGATCTCCTCCCCTGAAGCTGCACGCTCAACAGTTTCGAAAAATCGAGACCTCGCCTCTGCGAGGGGAAGAAGAGTCATGCGGAAAGTGTACATCACCTGTACATCAGTGTTCAACATGTATCGGCGTAAGCTGGCGGGAGGAGGTTGCTATGCGGGTTCGTCCGCCGGCGGTGGCTGGCATGTTCTATCCGGGGGAGTCTGGGCGGTTGCGGTCCATGATCGGCGGGTTTCTTGACGAGGCCCGGGGTGCGTTGTCTGACTTTACATCCGTGCGGGCGGTGATCGTCCCTCATGCGGGGTACGTCTACTCGGGATCGACTGCGGCCTTGGCGTACGCCGGTGTGGAAACACTGGCTGACACCGTCAAACATGTGGTGATTGTGGGACCGACCCATCGTGTGGGGATCCATGGAATCGCACTTGTGGACGCCGATGCCATGGCGACTCCGCTCGGAAACGTTGCTTTGTGGACAGACGGTGTGGAGCGGGCACTCAAGCAACCGCAGGTGGTCGTCAGCGCGGCCGTCCACCAAGACGAGCACTCGTTGGAAGTACAGGTGCCGTTCTTGCAAGTCGTACTGCCTGATGCCGATATCCTGCCGCTGGCTGCCGGGTGGGTCGAACCTGACGCGGTCACGCGCGTGCTCGATGCGGTCTGGGGGCCGGATACGTTGGTTGTGATCAGCTCGGACTTGTCGCATTATCATCTGTACGACGAGGCCCGGCAGATCGATCAGGCGAGTGTGAATCAGATCCTGAATCGGGATCCAAGCCTGGATCATGATCAGGCCTGCGGCGCCACTGGGGTAAACGCCCTGGCGCTCGCCGCTCGGGACCGACACTTACGGCCACAACTGCTCGGCATGTGCAACTCCGGCGACACGGCCTCAGACAAGCACCGTGTCGTTGGGTACGCCGCCCTCTGCTTCCACGCGGAACAACATGGTCAGGAGGAACTCCGATGAGTGAATTGCCACACGATGCCGGACCGGTGTTGCTGAGATTGGCCCGATCGGCGATCGCGGCTGGGCTGCGCGTCACCTCCTGGGCCGACGACGTACCGTTGAAGGAAGACTGGTTGAGATCACCGGGTGCGACCTTCGTGACGTTGACCTTGGGTGGGGACCTTCGTGGGTGTATCGGTTCGCTGGTCGCCCATCAGGCCCTCGGCGAGGATGTACGCAGCAACGCTGTGTCCGCCGCTTTCCGTGATCCGCGCTTTCCCCCCTTGTCAGTCGATGAATTCAAGCAGGTGGACATCGAAGTGTCGGTCCTGTCGGACCCTGAGCCGATGACATTCTCCGGCAAGGAAAACGCGCTGGCAAATCTTCGCCCTGGTGTGGATGGCGTCATCCTCTCCGCGCGTGGGCATCGGGCAACCTTCCTTCCCCAGGTTTGGGAGGAGTTGCCTGATCCGTCGCAGTTCATCGCTCATTTGATGAGGAAAGCCGGCCTTCCGGCTGACTATTGGGCGCCGGACATACGAATCGATCGATACCAGGTCACGGCTTTTCACGAGCAAGTTGATGATTGACCGGCCTTCTCAGACCGGATGCCCAGCGAGACATTCGGCGATGACATGACTCGATTCTCGGACACGAACTTCACCGGTGAAGCGAGGTGAGACACCCATGACCACGACGACACACTTCCCTGACCGTCCCGCGACAACTGCACGCTACTGGCACACGCTCGACGACGGACGGGTCCAATGCGACTTGTGTCCGCGCCTGTGTCGCCTGCGTGAAGGGCAACGCGGATTTTGTTTCGTACGACAGAGTGTCGACGGTTTCCTTGTCCTTACAACGTACGGCCGATCCTCGGGATTCTGCGTCGACCCCATCGAGAAGAAGCCGCTGAATCACGTCATGCCCGGACAGTCAGTTCTGAGTTTCGGGACAGCGGGCTGCAACCTGGGTTGCAAGTTCTGCCAAAATTGGGAGATTTCAACCGCACGAACATTCGACCCGCTCCAAGAACAAGCCAGTCCTACCCAGATCGCCGAGGCTGCCCTGCGTGCTGGTTCTCGTGGCGTTGCGTACACGTACAATGATCCGATCATTTTCACCGAGTACGCGATCGATGTCGCCGCGGCCTGCCATCAGCGGGGTCTGATCAATGTTGCCGTGACAGCAGGGTACGTCACCGACGAAGCCCGACGGGATTTCTTTTCCGTCATGGATGCCGCCAACGTGGATCTGAAGAGTTTCAATCCTGACTTCTACCGGAGGGTGTGCGGCGGCCAACTGGACGTGGTGCTGGACACATTGATGTACATCGCTCACGAAACAACGTGTTGGTTGGAGATCACCACCCTGGTCGTTCCCGGGCTCAACGATTCGGACGCCGAAGTCCACGAACTGTCCGCATGGGTAGCAAGTCACTTGGGCCCTGATGTGCCCCTTCATCTGACAGCCTTCCACCCCGACAACCGCATGCGAGACATCCCGCGTACTCCATTGTCAACACTGAAAAATGCTCGTCGGATCGCCATGTCGGAGGGTCTGAAATTCGTCTACACAGGCAACGTTGTCGACCCCGAAGGCTCGACCACCTTCTGCCTTGGTTGTAGGCTTCCCGTCATCACCCGGCGCGGCTATGACGTCACCGGGTATGACCTCGATTCCGACGGCCGATGCACCCACTGCGACACGCCGATCCCGGGCCGCTGGGATGAGCAAGTCGGCCACTTCGGCAACCGCCGTATTCCGGTCGACCTGACACCATAGAGTGGCGAAATCGTTGGCGGTTCTAGATCCGTACTACGTACGGATTAAACCGTTCTGCGATGTCGGTGTCGTGGCAGACGAGGATGACGCTCCTCCCGGTGATGCGCTCCTGGGTGTAGGCGATGACCTGGTCGAGGCTGGCTTCGTCAATGCCTGTGTACGGCTCGTCGAGACAGGTGAGTCCTGCGGGGCGTAGAAGTGCACGGACGAGCGCGACTCGACGCCGCTGCCCCCCAGACAATTGGCCCACTGGACGTCTCGCCTCAATCTCGGCCAGACCCACTCGTTCCAATTCAGCGAGAATCTCGCGGTTGGTCGCCTTGTGCCCAAGACCCAACCGGATGTTCGCCACCGCAGTCAGGTGTTCGCACAGCCGGTCTTCCTGGAAGACCGCGGATATCACAGGGGGTGCCTCAATCTGACCTCGATCGGGATTGAGAAGGCGCAACGCAAGGTGGACGGTCGTTGATTTGCCAGTGCCATTGTCGCCTGCCAACCAGACCACACCGCCGTCCGCGCACTCGAACGTGAGATCATCGACCACCGGGACACCAGTGTATGCGAAAGATACATTGCGGAACTGGATCATGAGGCGTACCTCCCTAAACCAGTCTGCACGCCGCGCAGTCCCCACAATGCGAGTTTTTCACAGAGGTAGCTGAGGGCGACGATCACCGCGGTCCAGGCAAACAGGTCGGCTGTGCTGAGGTAGATCTTGGCTTGATAGAGCCGCTCGCCGATCGACCCGCGCGGCATCCCGATGACTTCGGCGCTGATCCCGGCTTTCCAGGCCAGCCCGAAGCCGACGCGAGTCGCAGCGATGAGGTACGGCATGAGAGTCGGGACTGTGATGGCCCACCAGCGCTGCCCCGCCGAAAAGCCGAAAACCTGGGACATTTGGACCAGTTTGATGTCGCGGTTGGCGAACCCCTCCTCGGCATTGGAGAAGACCACGGGCACCACCATGAGAAAGCTCACCCACAAGCTCAAATAGGTTGAATTGGCCCAGATCAGCAGAAGGATGATGAACGAGACGACAGGGATCGACCGGATCAGGCGCATGGTCGTGGACATGAATGCGCCCAGCCAACGATTGACGCTGGCCAGCCATGCCGCGAACGACCCCAGGAAGAAAGCCAGCAGGAAACCGACGACGATGCGCTGGAGTGAGGCGCCGACCGTGGCCCAGAACGAAGCTTGTGGTATCAAGGCGATCAGCGTCGTGACAACCTGTACGGGCGCGACAAGGATGATGTCCTGTCCCACAATCAGGGCAGCAATCTGCCAGATGACAAGCACTACCACGACAGACACGAGAGTTGGGGCAACCCCTGGGCGTTTCTTGTCTTTCACCTTCATGGCAGCCCTCGGGGCCTACGGCCCAGCAGTTCAACACTGGTGGGGAACGTCAAACAGTCGAGTTCATTACTGTCTACGCGAACAAAGCAGCTATCAACGAACAAGTTTCCGAACTGGCGTGGCGCCGACCACCCCATCGCCGTACTGGTCTGGTGGTTGGTGTTGCGGTGCACGTATACCGTGAAACTAGATTCAGCGCTGGGCTGCCAGGCGTACCAGTTGGGCCAGGACGTCCGGCAAGTCCTGCCCGGTCGTCTGCACAGCCAGCGGTACGAGAGATGTCTCGGTCATGCCAGGCGCCACACTGGATTCGATGAAGACTGGTTTGCCATCGCGGACGATGATGTCGGCGCGGGAGAAATCGCGCAGGTGCAAACTCGTGTGCGCCTGAACCGCCGCATCCTGGCAGGCCTGGATGGTCGCCGGTTCGAGGTTGGCGGGGCAGATGAACGTGGTGGCTCCGGCAGCGTACCGGGCTTCGAAGTCGTAGACCCCAGATTCCGGGCGAATCTCCACAGGCGGGTAGGCAACCGGCCCGTCGCCGAGGTCGAAAACGGGAACCGCGATCTCGACACCGTCGATGAACTCCTCAACCACAGCGACCCGGCCATAGCTGTAGGCGTTGACAAGGGCGGTTGACAGGTCTTCGATGCGGTCGACCCGGGATGCGCCCAGAGCCGAGCCGCACGCCGAGGGCTTGACGAACAGGGGCAGGCCGAGCCGCTCCTCGATCAGGCTCATCAGCGTCGTGGCGCCCATGTCGCGGAACATGTCGTGCGGCAAGATGACCCGCCGGGGCACGGCCAGCCCAGCGCGCGCGACCACCGGCACAGCCAAAGCCTTGTCGTAACTGGCGCGGCAGGAGACGGCCGACGACCCGACGTACGGGACGCCGACCAGTTCGAAGACCTCGCTGACCGCGCCGTCTTCGCCGGAGCCCCCGTGCAACATCGGGAAAACAACAGGGTGGTCGAGGCTGTGGATCAAGTCGATCAGGGACGGCTGGATGTCAGCGCGCGTGACATGGAAACCGGCGTGGGTCAGTTCGTGCGCCACGCGCTGCCCCGATTCCAACGAAATCTCCCTCTCATGGGACAGTCCCCCTGAGACGACGATTACTTCCTGTGCCATCAGATCACCTCCATGTGCTACTGATTGAGACGTGTTCCCGTTGTGGGACCCCGCGATATCCCGACGCCACCAATTGCTGGTGACGAAAGCACCTTACCATGCGTACACTCATTGCCCCATTTCGGTGCTGGACTCACCCAGAGCGCGCTGGGGACCCACCAGTCCGAAAGTGGTTCTCAGTTCCATTTCCTCGGCCAGGGTCTCCCCCAAACGCTTGGTTCCCTCGTAGATGCGTTCGGGCGTGGGGAAACAGTAGCTCAGCCGGATGTTTCGCGTACCCAGGCCGTCGGCGTAGAAAGCCGTCCCGGGAACGTAGGC
>WRFP01000118.1 GCA_009778725.1 Propionibacteriaceae bacterium | reverse complement strand
GTGGGTGCACCCGAGGATGACGGTGTCAGCCTGGGATTCCCGGATCGGCCTGAGGTAGGTCTCGGCCACCTCCAGCAACTCATCGCCGCCGGTGATTCCCGCCTCGACGAAGTCGACGAAACGCGAGCACACCGCTGTGGTCAGATCGACACCCACGGCAGCGGCCATGGCGTCGTCGTACGCCTTGGAGGTGGCGGTCGCCTGGGTGCAGAGAACGGCCACATGGCCATGCCGGGACACCCGTACTGCTCGTTGTACGGCTGGCTGGATGACCTCCACGACCGGGACACGATAGCGCTCACGGGCATCGGCCAAGACCGCTGCCGACGCGGTGTTACAGGCGATGACAAGGGCTTTCACTCCCATGTCGACAAGCACATCGAGACAGGCCAAGGCGTACTTACGGACATCGGCGATCGACTTCTCCCCATAGGGGGCGCGGGCGGTGTCACCCAGATAGATGATGTCCTCGCCCGGCAACTGGTTGACAATGGCCCTTGCGACAGTCAACCCCCCAAACCCCGAATCAAAGATCCCAATAGGAGCCTCAGCATCACAACTCACCCTCCTATCGTACGGTGACCGCAATGCCCAAGACCACCGGCCGCACCACGGAGAACCACGATCGGCGCCACCAGCCAACCCCATTATGTACTACAATGGATGTCGTACGTTTCTTTGATGGAGTTCCTGATGCTGATCCGGGTCCACCCTCGTGTGGCAGCCAAGCGACCGGAGATTACACCGGAGGATGTCCGGGTGGTGTTCACCGGGGCCTTGCGGTCCCGGCCAAGGGACACTGATCCGGTGCAGTGGGTGGGTGTCGGCATCGACACGAATGGGCGGCTACTGGAGTTCATCGCCATCGAGGAACCATCAGAGGAGTGGTTGGTGTTCCATGTGATGCCCGCTACGAAATCAGTGCTACTAGAACTTGGACTGAGGAGGTGACCAGAATGAACGAGTACATCGCAATGAGCGGGACGACTTTCACCGACGATGATATTGAACGCTGGGCCGAAGACGCCGAGTCTGGCCAGGGCTATTCCGGTAAGCATCTGGGTGCGACCATTGTCGGGCGTCCGGTCAGTGTCGGAGAGAAGGCAAGGCCTTTCACACTTCGATTGGATATAGCCCGCCGGGCGAAGTTGGAGAAGGCTGCAGCCGAGCGCAACACGACACCATCGCAACTAGTCAGAGACCTCATCGACGCCTTCTAGGGATTGGTCAAACGACCAGACTGAGGAATATCGGACCATTGGTGACCCGATATCGGCCTGGGATGACGTTGATGGAAATCACCCAGTACGGTCGTGAGCATCGTCACACAACGCACTGGAGTTGTCGTAATGATGAGCCAGCGTACACCTGTGAATCACGTCAGGGAAGAGGCAAACCAGGGTCAGGGTCTCAGTAGGATCTGACGTGTGAAGTACGTGGCCGGGCCGCCGCGTGACCGCAACTGGAACCGGCGGCGCAACTCCCGCAGGCGCCGAGGGGGCAGCCTGAGGAGAGGACCTCCAGGCGGAGTCTGCCCGTACTGACCAGGTGTTCGACGCAGGCCTGGACGACATCGCGATTCAGACTGGTGGCGCGGACGATCTCTGGCACCGAGCGCTTGTTGTGGGCGAAGGCGTCAGCGACCTGGGACAGCGGGCCGTTCACCAGAAAATCCTGGCCACTTGGAACACGACGATCGCCATCATGATGGCGACGCCGAGTTGGATGAGGACGCCGATGCCGGTCCAGCGCCAGCCGACCTCGCGTTTCTGGGCGGCCAGCGTCGCCACACAGGGGGTGTACGCCAGCAGGAAGACCATGAACGCGGCAACAGCGGCCAGGGCGTGGCCGTTGGAGGACGCAGTGAAGACCGCTGTCAGTTGCTGGCCCAGACCGGTGATGTCGTCGGTGCCGGAGACGGCGAAGGTCTGCCCCCAACTGGAGATGATGGCCTCCTTGGCCACGAACCCCACGAACAGGGCCGAAACGATCTGCCAGGCGCCGAAACCGGCCGGGGTGAACAGAGGAGCCACGTGCCGGGCCAGCCAGGCGTACAGGGAGGTGTCGGCGTCGGCATGACCGAAGGTTCCGGCGCCGGTGGGGATGGCCTGGAGGATCCACACGACAACCACTGTGGCCACGATGATGCCGGCGGCGGTCCGCAGAAAGCCTCGAAGACGTACCCAGGCAACGGACAAGGTCAGGCGCAGGGTGGGGACCTGGTACGGCGGGAGGTCGATCACCAACGGTTCGGACGGCATGGCCCGCCACAAGGTCGACCGGAGGACCAGGCCCGTGGCGACCACCAGCAGGATCGACACCAGGTACATCACAAACACCGCCGTGCCGGCCCAGCGCCCGAAGAAAACCGTGCCCAGCATGACGAACACCGTCAGCCGTGCCGAGCAGGCGGTGAACGGGATCAGTAGGACGGTCATCAAGCGGTGCCGCGGCTGGGACAAGACACGTGTGGCCGCGATGGCGGGCACGTTGCAGCCGAAGCCGACGACGAGCGGCAGGAACGCCCGGCCTGGCAAGCCCAGGGCGCCCATGACACGGTCGGTTAGGACCGCGGCCCGGGCCAGGTAGCCCGAATCCTCTAAGAGGGCGAGCAGGATGAACATCAGGGCCATCAGGGGCACAAAGGTGAGCAGCATGCCGACGCCGCCGATCAGCCCGTGGACGAGCAGGCCCTCGACCCAGCTGCCACCCAGGCCGACAGCAGACAATAACCACGACACCGCATCGGACACCGGCCCGGAGAAGAGCTCACCCAACAGGTCTTGGAGGGGTGACGCGACGGTCGTGGTGATCTGGAAGACCGCCCACATCACGGCGATGAAGATCAACGGCCCGGCGACCGGTGCCAAGACGATGCGGTCGACTCGGTCCGAGAGTTGCTGGCGGGCCGACCCGTCATTCTTGGTCCCCTTCCCCACCACCTGGGCGATCCAGGCGAACCGCTCGTCTTCGTCAAACTCGATGCCGTCCATGCGGGCACGCGGCGACGGGACCTCGCGGGCCAAGGTGTCGCGCACGGTGTGGGCCAGGTCGTCGAGCCCGGTCCGGCGCCTCGGGTCGACGCGCACGACCGGGACCTCCAGGGCTTTCGACAAAGCGTCAATGTCTACATCGACACCGTGGCGGCTGCCGACATCGGACATGGACACGGCCACGACAACGCGCAGGGGGTGTTCCCTGATCTCGCTGACCAGGTACAAGCTGCGGGCCAGGTGCGCGGCGTCGACCACCGCGATGATCAGGCTGGGGGCCGGAGACTGCTCCACCAGGTGCTTGCGGGTGAATTCCTCATCCGGAGAGGTGGAATCCAGGGAGTACGCGCCGGGGAAATCGATGATCGTCATTTCTTGGTACGGATCTGGCGCCGTCATCGGCAAGGCACGTGTGGGAGCGTCGGCAGGCGACTCAACCGTCGGGCTGTCCGAGGCAAGTGCGGATGACGGTTGTCCGCTCGTCATAGTGCCCGGCTGATGCTGATCGGCGACAGTGTTCGTCTGACTGTCGCCCTCCGGCTGATTGTTGTGGCGCTTGCGAGAAACAGTCTTCGGCTTGTGGCGCCAGGTTCCGTGCGAGATCTCAACGGTGGAGCCGGGCCAATTGCCCATGGTCACGTTGGAGCCGGTCATCGCGTTGAAGAGCGTGGACTTACCGACATTTGGGGCTCCCACAAGGGCAATCACCACGGAGTCGCCGCCCCTGGCTTTCCGGGAAGTCCGAGTACGCCTGGTGGTTTTCGCAGGAACCGGGGACCCACAGCAGGGGTCCATCTCAGTCGCCGCTGGGATCTCATTGACAACGGGTACTGTCGGCGTACTGGGAGCGTGCTGAAATACGCTGTTCTGAGCGAGGACGTGCTGGGCGGGTGAAGATTCGCTCGTCCGCTGCGCCGCAGCCGGAACATGGTATTTCAGCAGGCTCTTAGCTGTCATGCTGGGATCCCTTCCACGCACACGGTACGAGCGAGGGCTTTGCTGATTGCTACCCGGCTGCCATTCAGATCGAGGATTCTGGCGCCACCCACCGTCTTTTTCAGCACCGTGACCTGCCCGCCTTTGGACCAGCCCAGCGTCATCATCTTGTGAGCGACGAGGGGGTCTGCTGGGGTGCTGACAATGATGAGAGCTTCGCCCAGGGGGGCCTGATCCAGGGGGACGATGGACTCCTGCAGTAAGCTCATGAAGGTTAGGCTAACCTAACTTTTTCCATTTCGCAACTAACCACTTTCACAATTGAGACGACATGTGACGCTTGGGTGCGTCACCGCAGATGGACGACATCACCGCTGGAGAACGCCCGTACCTGACCGTCCACATCCACCAGTAAGCGCCCGTCTTCACCGATGTCCACGGCCTTGCCTTCGACGATGTTCTGTTCGCCCAACACCACCCGTACCTGTTGGCCCACAGTACGGCAGACCTGGCGGTAGGCCTGGAGCAACGACAACCGGTCTTCCTCAACGCCGAGACACCCCACAGTCTGGCCGAGACGAATCAAGATGGCTGCCACCACCTGCTCTCGGGTCACCTGGACTCCGGCCATCGACAACGAGATGGCTCCGGGGAACTCCACGGTGTCGCCCGTTTGCGAAACATTGACTCCGATCCCGATGACGCCCAGCAAACCGGCAGGGGAATCCGGGCTGGCAGGCTGCGCCACCTCCACCAGGATGCCGCAGACCTTCTTCTCCCCGATCAGCACATCGTTGGGCCACTTCAGGCCCGCGTTCACACCGAGATCACCCAAGCCCCTGACCACCGCCATACCCGCCGCGACAGGCAATAACTCCCAGTGAATCCCGGAAAGCGGGACAGCCACGGACACTGCCACCGCCGAGCCTGGTGGAGTGGACCAGGCTCGGTCCAACCGCCCTTTGCCGCTGTCCTGGGCCAGGCCGATCAGGACCGAATAATCGGGGCAGGCGCCGCGTCTGACCCGTGCGACCAGGTCCGAGTTGGTCGACCCCGTACGCTCGACGACATCGATTTTCCAGGATGCTATCTGGTCAGACAATAGGTCACAAACTGTCTCGCGGAATGACTGACACGACTCCACCCTGATACCGTAACAGAATGAGGCTTATTCTTGCTTCCGCATCTCCCGCCAGACTCCAGACCCTGCGTTCCGCCGGTCTCCACCCTGAAGTCGTCGTCTCCCAGGTCGACGAGTCCGCCTACCGGGCTCCCAGACCGGGCGATCTCGCCTCGCTGCTGGCCGAGCGGAAAGCGGAAGCGGTGTTTGCCAGCCTGGGCTCCCCGACCGACTCGGTGGTCATCGGTTGCGACTCGATCCTCGACTTTGAGGGTCATCCGGTCGGCAAACCCGGTTCCCGGGAAGCGGCCCGCACTCTGCTGAGGCGGACGCGGGGTCACTCAGGTGTCCTGGTCACCGGGCACCATGTGATCGTCTCCCAGCGCACCGTCCATCGCGTCACGCGCCTCGGCTCGACCATCGTCCACGTCGCGGACCTGACCGACGAAGAGATCGACGCCTATGTGGCCACCGGCGAGCCCGAACACGTCGCGGGCGGCTTCACGATCGACGGCCTCGGCGGTGCGTTCATCACCGGCATCGAAGGCGATCCCCACAACGTGGTCGGTTTGTCTTTGCCTTTGGTACGGATGATGCTGGCCGATTGCGGGGTCAACTGGACCTCCTTGTGGCAGTGAGGGCGAGACCAAAAACCATCAGGCGTGGTCATCCGGAGATGACCACGCCTGACAAAAAATCCGCCAGTACGGCACCACGTTTCAGCGCGCGGCCGTACCTTCTGTGTAGTCGGTGTCCTGGGTCTTGACCCAGCTCATCAGCTTGCGCAGTTCGCGGCCGACACCCTCGATCGGATGCTGCTCTTCCTGAGCGCGCAGGGCCTTGAACTCCGGGGCGCCGGCATCCTGGTCCGCGATGAAGCGGGCCGCGAAGGAGCCGTCCTGGATTTCGGACAGGACCTGACGCATCGACGCCTTGACATGGTCGTCGATGATCCTCGGGCCGGAGACATAGTCACCGTACTCGGCGGTGTCGGACACACTCCAGCGCTGCTTGGCGATGCCGCCCTCATACATCAGGTCGACGATGAGTTTGACTTCGTGCAGGCACTCGAAATAGGCGACCTCCGGCTGGTAGCCGGCGTTGACCAGAGTCTCCCAGCCCGCCTGGATCAGGTGGGACATGCCGCCACACAAGACAGCTTGCTCGCCGAACAGGTCGGTCTCGGTCTCCTCGGTGAAGGTGGTGGCGATGCCGCCGGCCCGCAGCCCGCCGATGCCCTTGGCATAGGCCAGGGTCAGGGGCCAGGCTCCGCCGCTCTCATCCTTCTCGACAGCCACGACGACCGGCACGCCGCGCCCGGCGACGTACTCCCGGCGTACCAGATGTCCAGGGCCCTTGGGGGCGACCATGCAGACGTCGACCCCGGCGGGAGGCTGGATGTAGCCGAAACGGATGTTGAAACCGTGCGCGAAGAACAGGGCATCGCCCTTCTTCAGGTGGGGAGCGATCTCGGCGGCGTAGAGCCCGCGCTGGGTCGCGTCGGGGGCCAGGATCATGATCAGGTCGGCCTCCTCGCACGCGGTCTCGTTGGGGACGACCCTGAGGCCCTCGGCCTCAGCCTTGTCGCGGGACGCCGAACCCGGGCGCAGACCGATCCGCACATCGACCCCGGAATCCCGCAAGGACAGCGCATGGGCATGGCCCTGGGAGCCATAGCCGATCACAGCC
>WRFP01000117.1 GCA_009778725.1 Propionibacteriaceae bacterium | reverse complement strand
CTGGGTCTCAGCGGCGGCCAGGACCCTGGCCACCGCACCAGACAGCGACGGCTGAGCGACCGAGGATCCAGACGTAGAGGGCAGCTTGGCGATCAGTTGTGTGGCAGCGGTCGCGATCTCAGCAGGATCGGCCCCCTGGCTGGCCAACAACGGCGCCACAGTGTTGTCGGGAATCAGTAGCAGAGCGGACAACAGATGCGCCGGTTCAACGGCCGGATTCCCATTCGTCAGAGCGAGCCTCACCCCCGCCGTATAGGCGTCGCGACTCATAGCGGTGAGCTTCTCAGTATCCATGCTGGACAGTTTCTCCTTGTTATTAGGCTTTTTCCGTACCCATCCCCGATCCTGTGATCAAAGTTGAGCGTACTAGACTCAAGTTTAGTACGAGTGGGGACTGCTGTCTATCCGGAGGTTCAGGCAAGGGGTTGAGCGGACCGTACCACCACGCAATAGGGGGGTGACGCCTACACATCGTCACCCCCCGGAGCCACCGATTATTCGCTATTGCGTGAGCAATCGGCGGATTCAGATTCTCAGGCTTTCTTCATTTGGCTAGCTGCGTTGGGTGCACCTGAAGTTCCTACCTTTACTTCACCCCCGGTTTTTGCGGTGCCAGTGCCGATGTTGATCGCTGATCCGACACCATGACCGACAGCATCCCCAGCGTATGTTGACAACTGTTTGGCAGTACAGGCCGGCAATCCAGTCTTCGCAATGGCGATGCCACCGCTATTGACCCGGGCATCCGCAATCCACCCGCCACTGGCCAGATGATCCCACACCTTGTTGTTATTCGGATTGACAGCCTGGCCTGACGCATAGTAGCAATTGAACGTATGGAAGGAGTTCGCTGCAATACCTGATTTCATCACGTAAGTGGTCGCCGGGGTCCAGTATTCATTGGTCGCCTGGAGCACCGGGAACGTGTGTGCCGTCTTAGCGGCTGTGTTGTACTGGTTCATCAGCACCGCTGAGCACTTTGGAACCGTGCCCATCGTACTGAGTCTCTTGTAGCCGAGATTGATGTAATAATCCGGAATCCAGCCCTGATTGTTCGTCAGATGCCCCCAAACATTGTCGTTACCCACTGATGTTCCCGTGTACCAACAGTTGAACGAGTACGACATCGCCTTTTCGGTCGTGCCATTGGTACGCGATGTCAACGTCGGCGCCATATGGATCGCCGTCGATGAATTGATGGTCGGGTACTTGGCTGCGGCGTCCGCCGTACCGGTTGCCAGAGTTCCGATCGCCAGTGCGGCAGATACCGCCAGTCCGATCAGTGCCACATGCTTCTTCATGATTTTCTCCAATCCTTCTTCTGCCTGGGACACTGTGCCCCGAGCCGGATAGCTTCAGCGTAAGAACCATCCGATCCGCCGCCCCAGAGGAAAAAACCACACAAAACCCTCCGGGGAAGGGCTTGCGCTATTTTTACCCCCTTGCCCTGAGCCCACTGATCCACCCAGTATGCGTGAAGCTATTGACGTACTGTGATGTACTCATGGGCAGGGAAAATCCCTGTTAATGATTGGTGGATGAAGGCAAAAAGAATGGGGGTGACGACCATAGATCGTCACCCCCTGGGGGGGCCGTCGTTCCCAGAAGCATCAGTGGAGCAGTTGCGGTTAGTGGAAGGGATGCATTCCAAGAGATTGGCCCTGAGCCGGAATCCACCGATTGCTTGCAATGCGTGGGGCACTGCGTGGATTCGGGCTATCTGCGAAAGTCTAGAAGTAGTGAGTCAGCCCGTCCGTGAACGCTGTGGGGGTCTGCCCTGGGGCTGATTCGACCGAGATTGTGGCATCTGCCACCGTCTGGATCAGCGTCACGTTCTTCCTCATGAGATTCTCCGATCTCTCGATCCGGGACCCTGTGTCCCAAGTTCGACAATCATCAGCTTAGGGAAGTCCAACCCATAGTCACAGGGGGAAAAACAGCCGAAAATCTGCCCGGGCAGACATTGCGCTATTTTTGCCACCCCCACCCATGCGGAAATGTACTTGGCCAGAATCCGCTTCTAGGCGTGAACCTGTGTATTTGGTCTCAACGACATGACCAGCCCGGGCACATCCGCACGGTCGTTGACCGGCAATTTCGCCATCAGACTGCGGACATGCTTCTTGACCGTCTCCTCCGAGATGGTCAGGTCGTCGGCAATTTGGGGATTGGTCATGCCCTGGCACAAGCATCTGAGGGTGTCAGCTTCCCGGCGGGTCAACGTGTACTCCTGGATGGCCGCCGAAACCCCCGGATCCGGATCACCGCGACGAATGATCTTGTCGCGAATAGCCTCCACCTGCACATTGACATCGGCGACCGGTTCATTGAGCCGGCGGGAGATCGCATAACGGGTCTGTCCCTCGATCAGCAACAACGCGACAGCCATCTCTTTTTCCGAGAGCAACTCAGGCATGATGTACGGAACGGGCGCGGCGGAGGGTGGTCGATCGGTTGAAGCTGTCTCGCCAGGCTGAGCACCGTCATCGACAAGAGCCTGCCCACCAGTTTCAGACATTTCCCCTACACGACTGGACAGGGCTTCGAAGGACTCGGGAACTACCTCGTGACTGGTGAGTGTCCCCTCTGCGCTGTCTTCTCCAGCCACAGGACTCTGAATGCTGGTGTAGGCAGTGGGCCGACTGATCAGTCCCCGTATGACGGTTGCCCTGGCACGGTCCCCGTGCAACAAGCTAGCCAGGGTTGCTGCGAGACTTCGTTCCGCGAAGCGATTGAAGAGCACGTACGCCATCACCCAGAAGGCGATGACGAAGAGGATTGCCGCTACTACCACCACCGATGACCCGGGGCTTGATAGCGGGGCAGGACCAGCTATCCACTTGCTTAGGCTGCCGACCCACTTGCCCAGACTGTCGTAAGCGAAGTAAAACAATGAGCCGCCGGCAGCGACGAAAACGGGTCGGGAAGAGGCTTCGAAAAAGTGCAGCGGAAATGAGAGGAAGAAGAATAGGGGATAGCCACCCCCGAATGTGATGATTATTTGCACAGTAAATAAGAGCGCATGGTTTGGGTCGCCGCTCACCAAAATGGAGCCAACCAGACCGATGATGAGCAATGCCATGCCGACCGCCACGCCGAGCCATTCCAGCCCCCGGTCGGACACAAGGGCGAAGACCACCAACCCGATTGATGTGGGAATCCTCCATAGTGCGGTTGCCCCTTGATCGGCGGAAGATGTCAGCACAGAGCCAATCGACAATTGGTTGATCAGTTGTCCGCGGAGTTCGACCACAATAGCGAGAATGACTAACGTTGAAATGAAGACCACCCGGGACCCCGGCGAGGACTTGACGGTGGCTCCGGTGGTGAACTGCTCCACGGGCGCAGGTACTCGGTGTAGACCAAGTAACGACACCACTGCGAAAACAGCCGCGATGAGGAAAGAAACAGTGGACACCTGTGGGATGGCCATCCACACAGCCAAAACAACTGCGCCCAGTGCCCAGCCCACCACAAATCGCGTGATCCGGTTCCCCCTATCTCCTGTTCGGATCACCCCGTACATTCGGCGGGTCAAGCCCGGCCCGATTAAGATTGCCACAAGCAAGTACACACCGATGCTGGATGTGAGCGGAAGGAAGACGAATCCGACTGTCATGACGAGTGCGAGAGGTGTCGTCCACGTCGCAATCCTGCTGAGAATAATGAGGTCGCGTCCACACCACAATGACGTCACAATGACCGATAGAGCCAAGAGCAAGAAGAACGTCGTTTCGATCATTTCGCCCGTCCCAAACCCCACATTTCCGACACCGAGAGAGGTGTACGCACGACTCATCAGATCCGTCCACGCCACCGTCATACACCAGCCGAACAATTCCAGTCCCGGGGTTGTCCGCTTGCCCGACGCCATGGAGGTGGCAGTCACGTCAGTCATGTCGCGCATCCCTTCCCTGGCAGTCAATAAGGCTAGTTGTGGTGTCACCCGAAGCCAGCAATCGGTGCATCCGGGTGTCAGCCGAGTACGAAGATGAACCACGATCCAAGACACAGGTCTGAAGTGGTGGCTGGCCTACCACCCCTGATTGCGTGTCCTCAAGGTCCATCATCCGGTATTTATGTGACAGCATACGATGATTCGCCGCTTTGTTTGGCATCAGTGCACTCGCCGGACGTTCCGATCCGAAGGTCTGCCTGATCTGGGTACAGCGAATCAGAGTCAGGAGATTCCCAACCCTTGCACAAGACGAGACGAACCCCACGTCCGCTCGATCAACTATGTTCTTCCTTGTCACCGCATCAACCATTATCAGATGGCACTGTCCACCTATTCCTTGCTCGGGAGGGACGACACGCTTTTTGTGCCTTGCATGGTACGAAGCCTCCTGTTGGAAAACAGTACTCACCTTGGGGCAGCCCCTCCAACCACGTCAATCTGATATTTAGCATAGCCCAATTCGGTCTATCTTCCGATGCCTGCGGCCGGGTTATTTCGCACTGGATTGATCCGACTCTAGGAGCCCGCTGAAATACCATGTCGAGACTCACGCAAGTAAAGTTTAGTTTCATGATTTCAGCACATGTCATTCTGACTAGAAGAAAAATAGTGGAGAGCCCCTTGTCAGGGGCTCTCCACATCGTACTGGGAGAAGCTTAGCGGTCACCTTTCCATAAGCACACGGGCCACGAGTGGTACTTATCGGGTGTTCCGCAACACATATTCAGCCGTCATCCCAATACGTAGTGAGGAAATCCTTGGTGCCGGTCTGCTCGGCTTGGCTGGTCGAGTCGCTTCCGGTCCTGACCAGTCGGATGGTCAGTATTCTCTCTGTATAAGGATCCCAGGTGGGGCAATTCTGATTCCATGGGGATTAATACCCATAGTCAGGAGGGGTGATGGCGGCTATTCTGTGCGAAGATCAGGCATCGTGACGCTCGCATAACGGGCACTATGCATTGTCACTCGTCTGGCGACCACGTTGCCGGCAACTGCCCAGCGAAAGCGATCAGCACCTCCTGGGCGGCTTCCATGGCAGACAAGGTCCCCTGCATCACATCTGCCTCTAATTGAGTACGTATGTGCTTGACAGCTGGTGTTTGCCGTACTGACTCCAGAAGCTCATCATCGACCAGGGACCACATCCAGTCACGCTGCTGGCGGGCACGGCGCTGAGCCAGGCCACCGGTCGACTCCAGGTGTGCGCGATGGTCCATGATGGCCTGCCAAATCTCTGGAAGACCGTCACCGGTATAGGACGACGAGGTCAGTACGGGCGGGCGGCGGGTCGGGTCGGAGGTGATCAGTTTCATGGCGGTCTTCAACTCGCGGGCGGCGACCCGGGACGCGGCCTCGTTGTCACCGTCGGCCTTGTTGACCGTGATGACGTCGGCCATCTCCAAGATCCCCTTCTTGATCCCCTGCAGCTGGTCGCCCGCGCGAGCCAAGGTGACAAGCAGAAAGGTGTCCACCATCCCGGCGACGGCCACCTCGGACTGGCCGACCCCAACGGTTTCAACCAAGACCACGTCATAGCCGGCCGCTTCGACAACCAACATCGATTCCCGTGTGGCCCGGGCCACTCCGCCCAGGTGGGCACCGGATGGAGACGGGCGGATGAACGCGTCATCCGAGATCGCCAGGGCAGCCATGCGGGTCCGGTCACCGAGGATCGAGCCACCCGTCTTGGTCGAGGAAGGGTCCACCGCCAGGACGGCCACCTTGTGCCCCTGGTCGATCAGCCGGACACCGAGAGCATCAATGAATGTCGATTTCCCGGCACCGGGGACGCCCGTCACCCCCACCCGTACTGCTGAGGTCGGATGTTCGCGGAGAATCCCCAACAACTCGCGAGCCTGGGCGCGATCCTCCATCCGCATGGACTCGACCAAGGTGATCGCCCGTGCGATCTGGCGGCGATTGCACGCGAACACACCCTCGGCGAGTTCCTCAACACCACTCACTGCAACCTTCTCTCCGGGCCATGCTGCCTCGGTGGATTCGGACTGAATCTTCCGGTGAACAGACGTCCAGCCTGCCCGTGCACCAGCCGTCACGCCACTGCATCTCGACAGTCCGCTCGCCACGGTGCCAATCGGCGAATTCAGATCGATCTCACTTCGTACCCTACCGAACACAGTCCCCGCGATGGACCAGGCTCTCCACCGTGACCCTGGATCCCGGACGACGAGTGAGGCACCCCTCGCTAGGATGACACCATGCCCATCACGCAGAGCTTCGACCCGTACTCGCCGGAGATCATCTCGCCCGCGCACATGGCGAGGCCGGTCGACGGTTTTCCAGAAACAATGATCGTGACATTTCAGCCGCGTACCTTCGCTGTCTTCGTGGACCAGTACGACACCATGCCGCTCGCGAAGCTGTACCTGGAGGAAGAAGTCGAGTCGGAGTGCGCCACCTGTGTGGGCCAGGCCCGGATTTTCACGCACAACGGGCACACCCTGGCGGCGGCGCTGTCCCCCATCGGCGCGCCGGCCACCGTGGCGCTGGTGGAAAAGGCCATCGCCTACGGAACCACGGCATTTGTCGTTTTCGGCAGTTGCGGAGCCCTGGTGCCCGACCTGGCGTCCGGCGGGTTGATCGTACCCTCGGCTGCCTACCGCGATGAGGGAACCAGCTACCACTACGCCGCCACAAGCGACTACATCCCCATCCCCACAGCCGACACGACCGCCGACATCCTGACCGAGTTGGGCGTCCCCCACACCGTCGGCAAGGTCTGGACCACCGACGCTTTCTTCCGCGAAACCCAGCGCAACATGGCCCATCGCGTCAAGGAAGGATGCGTCGCCGTCGACATGGAAGCCTCCGCG
>WRFP01000116.1 GCA_009778725.1 Propionibacteriaceae bacterium | reverse complement strand
TCTTGGGCAATGGTGACATCGGTGTGAAGGTCGACATCAGCGCCCATGCTTTCTCGGCTTCCGCCAAGGCCAAGATCGAGGCTGCGGGCGGGTCGGTTCACGAGCTGTGACAGGTCGACTGACAGATAACAAGCAGAACTGATAGCCTAGTTTGGTGAGGAGAAAGACATGCTGACCGGGTTCATGAACGTGCTGAGATCCTCGGATCTCCGCAAGAAGATTGGTTTCACCCTCGGCATTTTGGTCATCTTCCGCATCGGTTCGACGATGCCGGTGCCCAATGTCAACATGGTCAACCTGCACGCTTGTGTGACCACAGCCGAAAGTGGCGACCAGGCTGGCCTGTTCTCCATGATTAACCTGTTCTCCGGCGGCGCCATGCTGCAGATGTCGGTGTTCGCTCTGGGCATCATGCCGTACATCACCGCGTCCATCATCCTCCAGCTCATGACCGTGGTCGTGCCGAGGTTGGAGACCCTGAAGAAAGAGGGCGCTTCGGGGACGGCTAAAATCACGCAGTACACCCGTTATCTGACCCTGATCCTGGCTGTGCTGAACGGCACTGCCTACGTGTCGATGGCAGTCAACGGGAAGATCCTGCAGGGCTGCACCGAAGACATCGTCTATGACAAGGGAATCTTCGCCATCGTGGTGATGATCTTGACGATGACCGCTGGAACCGGGATTGTCATGTGGCTGGGCGAACTGATCACCGATCACGGCGTCGGGCGTGGCATGTCGGTCTTGATGTTCACCACGATCGCCGCCCGTTTCCCGTCCTCCCTGTGGCAGATCAAGACCGCCCATGCGGGCGGCGCCGACAAGGGCTGGTTCCTCTTCCTTCTCGTCATCGCGATCGGCTTGCTGGTCATGCTGGGCATCATCTTCATGGAGCAGGGGCAGAGGCGTATCCCCGTCCAGTACGCTAAACGGATGGTTGGCCGTAAAATGTACGGCGGGTCCAAGACTTACATTCCGCTCAAGGTCAACCAGTCCGGTGTTATCCCGGTCATCTTCGCCTCGTCGATCTTGTACTTACCGGCTCTGGTCGCCCAGTTGTGGCCCGATACCGCGGCCGCAGCCTGGCTCTCGACGAACTTCGTCAAGGGCGACCATGCGATCTACAACATCATCTTCTTCCTCCTGATCGTGGCCTTCTGTTACTTCTATGTGTCCATCACCTTCAACCCGGTTGAGATTTCGGACAACATGAAGAAGTACGGCGGGTTCATCCCCGGCATCCGCGCCGGCGCGCCGACAGCGCGTTATCTGCAGTACGTCCTCAGCCGTCTGACCGCTCCGGGGTCGTTGTACCTGGGGTTGATCGCGCTGATCCCCACCCTGGCATTCATCTTGGTGGGAGCCTCGCAGCAATTCCCCTTCGGCGGAACCTCGATCTTGATCGTGGTCGGCGTCGGTTTGGACACGGTCAAGCAGATTCAGTCCCAGTTGGAGCAGCGTTCGTACGAGGGCTTCCTCAGGTAGCCCTGCGTGGCTTGATCAGGACTTCGAACCAGTGTCTTGGTGACGCGAGAAGAACCCGTGGTGTTTTCTCAAGGCCTGGTCACCGGCGTCGGATGTGGATTCTCCCGAGGCGTCCTGGCCGGTTCCATTCGCAGCGTCTGACGTGTTGGTGGCGGTCTGTGAGGCCTGTGCCTTCTCGGCTTCTTGAGCCTGTTCTTCCTTGGCCTGTTGGGCGGCGAGTTGGGCCAGCTCCGCTTCGGCTTGTTGGGCCATTTCTTCCTCAGCCTTTTGGGCGAGGTCCGCTTCGGTCTGCTGGGCCAGTGCCGCTTGTTCTGCTTGCTTGAGGGCCACCGTACGGGCGTAGTCGTCGAGGGTTGGCATGCCATAGGCTTTCGCCGTCGTGTTGTACAACTCGGCCACGTAGCGTTGCATCCGCTGGGCGAAGGCATCGGCGATCTCGTCTGGACCAGGGGTGAGGGGGTGTCCGATGACCACGTGGACGGGCGGGCGGGTGGTCGGCGGCACAGGACGGTTGTACGGCCAGGCGGCGTAGGCGCCGACCAGGGCGATGGGCAGGCACGGGACTGCCCGGGAGATGGATAACGCTGCGACACCGGGTTTGAACTGGCCGATCGCCCCCGTACGGCTGCGTGTGCCTTCGGGGAAGATCAGCAGGGGAACTCCGGCCTCCAGCAGGCGGCCTGTCAAACCCTTGTGGGTGCGCGAACCGGTGCGCTCGACCGGATAGGCGTTGAAGAACAAAGAGGTCGTCAGTCCCTTGAGTTTCTTGTCGAAGAAGTAGTCGGCGGCAGCGCCGGTGGCGACGTGCTTGGAGAGGCGACGGGGTAGCGACCCGAGGACGAGCGCGGCGTCGAGGTGGGAGGAATGGTTGGCGATGACGATGAAGGGTTCCTCGACGTTGTCGAGCAGTTCGAGTCCGTGGACCTGGACTTTGCAGATGCTCCACACGAATGATTTGAGCATGACATCCTGGGCGACGAAACGAACTGACGACTTCACCGCCGAACGGTAGGAAGACGGATTGTCAGACGAAGGAGTCTTCGTCATGGCTGTCTCGATTGGGTCAGGGCGCGCGACATCCAGCGAATGGTCCGCCGGGGCAGGTGGCGCCCGACTCCGACCGCGAAGGCCCACATCAAGGTGGGCACACACAAGACCTTGCCACGGGCCAGGTCGGCCAGCGCCTGCTCGACGAGCCGGTCGATGTCGATCCACACGAAGTCCGGAAGGTTGTTGGCTTTCACTCCGCCGCGGGAGTGGAATTCAGTCCTGACCCATCCGGGCAGCAGGGCCATGACCTTGACCCCGGTGCCGCGCAACTCGTTGGCCAGGGCTTCGCTGTACACCGTCGCCCAGGCCTTGATGGCGGAGTAATTGCCTGTTGTGATGATGGCGGAGGCACTGGTCACATTGAGGATCGAGCCGTGTCCACGAGCCTTCATGGCACGCCCGGCCGCACCGGACAGGATCAGCATCGCCATACACATGACGTCCATCGCGCGTTGGTGGTGGTCGACATCGCGGTCCAACAGGGAGTCGTGGACGGCGAACCCGGCATTGTTCACCAGCAGCTCAATCGGCTTCAGCGGGTCCTCGACGCGGGCCGCCAGGGCCATCACATCCTCCCGGCGGGACAGGTCCGTGGGGATCACCTCGACCGAGATCTGGTATGTCGTACGGAGAACGTCGGCAACGTCGCGCAATCCTTGTTCATCCCGGGAGGCGAGGACGAGATCGTAGCCCCTTTGGGCGAGAGCTGTGGCGAAAGCGTGGCCGATGCCGACTGTTCCACCGGTGATCAGTGCGGTGGTCATGTCAGCGGATCAGCTGGTAGGTTTGCCGGGCCATGGACAGTTCCTCATTGGTCGGGACCACGAGGACGCGCAGGGTGGAGTCGTCGGCGGAGATGATGCGCGGCTCAGAACTGCGTACGGCGTTGCGCTGGGGGTCCAGGCGCACACCGAAGCCGCCCAGACGTTCGAGGACCCGCTCTCTGAGCCGGAAATCGTTCTCACCCACCCCGGCGGTGAACACGAGCAGGTCGAGGTGCCCGAGTACAGCGGCATAGGCTCCGATGTAGCTGACCAGACGGTGGACGTACACGGCGATGGCCTGGCTGGCGTGGATGTCGCCAGCTTCGATCTTGTCCCAGATGTCACGGTGGTCAGAAGAACCGTCCGCCAGTCCCCACATCCCCGACTTCTTGTTCAGCAAGGTGTCGACCGCTTGGGAGCCCATGCCGGCTTCGCGCTCCAAGTACGAGAACAGCCCCGGGTCGATGTCGCCGGATCGGGTTCCCATGACCAAGCCCTCCAGGGGGGTCATGCCCATCGAGGTGTCGACGGCGATTCCGCCTTTGACAGCCGAGATGGATGCGCCGTTGCCCAGGTGGCAGACGATCTGGTTCACACTGGCCAGATCCACGCCGAGGAACTCGGCCGCCTTCTTCGACACGTAGTCGTGAGAGGTGCCGTGGAAACCGTACTTGCGGATTCCGTACTTCTCGGAAACCTCGCGGTTGATGGCGTAGAGGTAGGACTCCTCGGGCAGAGTCCCGAAGAAGGCTGTGTCGAAGATGGCCACGTGGGGGACGCTGGCCAGGACCTGCTGGGCGGCCTTGATCCCGGCGATGGCCGGAGGATTGTGCAGCGGGGCGAGGTCCGACAGGTCGGTCAAACCCTGAATGACTTCGGCGGTGATCAGCGTGGGCTGGCGGTACCGGTCACCCCCGTGCACAATCCTGTGCCCGACGGCGACCGACTCTTCCAGAGCCGGTCCCCAGGTGTGGAAAGCCCGTGTGACCAGGGCAAGCGCCTCAGTGTGGTTGGCGATCGTCTCATCGATACGATACGAGTCGCCATGGGTCTTGTGAGTGATGTTGCCATCCTCCAGGCCGATCTTCTCGACCAGGCCGGAAGCCAGCACCTCCTCAGAATCGACGTCGATCATTTGGTATTTCACTGATGACGAACCACAGTTGAGAACCAGGATCAGGGTCGGCATTGCTTCCTCCTTAGCGGGCTGGTCAGGGCAGCTGCCCCCTTAATGTCGTTATTCTAATGTCGAACCGGTCGGGTTCTTCGCCCATTCCATCACGTCTGGTCCACGGACGCCACCGCTCAGAACGGGGCCGCCGGATCGGACTGAGCCTGGATGGCGGTGATGATGATGGTGTTGACGATGTCGTCGACCAGGGCGCCGCGGGACAGGTCGTTCACCGGCTTGCGCAGGCCCTGGAGGACCGGGCCGATGGCCAGGGCGTTGGCAGTACGTTGCACGGCCTTGTAGGTCGTGTTGCCCGTGTTCAAATCCGGGAAGATGAAGACGGTGGCGTGACCGGCCACGCGGGATTCGGGCAGCTTGGTCTTGGCGACGACCTCGTCGACGGCCGCGTCGAACTGAATGGGTCCTTCGACGGGCAGTTCCGGGTCGCGGTCGTGGAGGATTTGGGTGGCCTCGTGGACCATGTCGACGTCCGGGCCGGTTCCCGAGGTCCCGGTCGAGTACGACAACATGGCAACTTTTGGCTCGATGCCGAAGGAGACCGCCGTGTGGGCGGAGGCCAGGCCGATCCCGGCCAACTGGTCGACCGTGGGATTGGGGTTGACCGCACAGTCGGCGAAGACCAGGACACGGTCGGGAAGGCACATCAGGAAATAGCCCGACACGATGTCCATCCCCGGCTTGGTCTTGATGAACTCCAAAGACGGGCGGATGGTGTGAGCCGTGGTGTGGATCGACCCGGACACCATGCCGTCGGCCATTCCCAGGTGGATCATCATGGTGCCGAAGTAGGAGACATCGGTCAAGGTCTCACGGGCCTTGTCCATGGTCATGCCCTTGTGGGCGCGCAGTTTGACGTACTCGGCGGCGAACTCTTCGATCATCTCGGGGTCGTCCATCGGCTGGATCTTGGCCTTGGACACGTCGACGTGGAGGCTGTCCGCCTTGGCGTGGATCTCGTCCGCGTCGCCCAAGAGGATCAGGTTGACCAGATCTCGTTCGAGCAGGATGTGGGCGGCGGTCAGAATCCGCGGTTCCAGGCTCTCCGGCAAGACGACGGTCCGCCTGTCCGAACGGGCCCGCTCCGCCAATTCGTACTGGAAGACCAAAGGGGTCCGTACGTTGGACCTGGCCCGGGCGATCGTGGTGGCGAAGGTGGCGGGCATCTGGGCGACCAGGGAGACGGCGCCGGGGAAGGTGACGACGATGGGCAGGTCGACGGTGACCAGTTCGCGGTCGTAGTCGTCCATGCGATCCGCGTCGAGCCCGATGGCGACCACGCCCAGGCTGAAGGCACTCTGGCGGGCGATTTCCTCCAGGCAGAAGTCGATCGCGTGGCGTAGGTCGACCGGTGTCTGGCCCCGGCCGGACACCACCAGGATCACCGGTGCGTTGAGGTTGGCGGCGATTTGGGCGTTGAGGGAGAACTCGACCGGCCCGATGACATCGGAATAATCCGATCCGAGGACGACGATGGTGTCGAAACTTTTCTTGACCTCTTCGAACCTGGCGATGATGGTCGTGATAGCGGCATCGGTGTCCTCGCGGATCTGGGCGTAGGTCACACCGTAGCCCTGGTCGTACTGCTGGTCGGTGGCGGCGGCTTCCAGGAGAGTGGCCAAAGTTGTGTCGTGGCCTTCCGTGCGGATGATGGGGCGGAAGACGCCCACCTGGTGCCCGAGTTGCCGCAAAGACTCGATTGCTCCCAAACCGACGGCTGATTTTCCAACGCGGGCCTCTGAGGCCACAATGTAGACCGTGTTCGTCATGGCTCCAATGTAGCAGCCCAACAGACCAGACAAATTCGCGGACTATCTGACAACTACGGGTCGGTCCGGAACCGCGTTGGTGACCGTCTAGAATGACGGCCATGACGAAAATCCTTTCCGCGGTCGCCTGGCCGTATGCCAACGGGCCGCGACACATCGGTCACGTGTCCGGCTTCGGGGTGCCCTCCGACGTCTTTTCGCGCTATCAGCGCATGGCCGGGAATGATGTCTTGATGGTGTCGGGTACGGACGAGCACGGCACCGCCATCCAGGTGCAGGCCGACCGGGAGGGGTTGACGCCGCAGCAGACCGCGGACAAGTACCACCGGATCATTGCCGAGGACTTACAGAAGCTGGGGCTGTCCTACGATCTGTACACGCGCACGACCACGCTTAACCACACTGCTGTTGTTCAGGAGCTGTTCCGGTGTCTGCACTCCAACGGGTATGTGGTGGCGAAGACCCAGTTGGGTGCGATTTCACCCAGTACGGGACGTACTTTGGCTGATCGGTACATCGAAGGGACCTGTCCGATCTGCGGATTCGACTCAGCCCGGGGTGACCAATGTGATGCGTGCGGCAATCAATTGGACCCGATTGACCTTGTCAACCCGCGTTCTCGATTGAACGGCGAGGTGCCGAAGTTCATCGAGACTGAGCACTTCTTCCTCGACCTTCCCTCGTTGTCGGGCGCGTTGGGGGACTGGCTGTCGACCCGGCATGGCTGGCGGCCCAACGTGATGAATTTTTCCTTGCAACTGTTGAAGGACCTCAAGCCGCGCCCCATCACCCGGGACTTGGACTGGGGGATTCCGATCCCGCTGGACGGCTGGCGGGAGAACGGGATGAAATCCATC
>WRFP01000115.1 GCA_009778725.1 Propionibacteriaceae bacterium | reverse complement strand
CATCGTCACTGTATTTCTTCTTCGCGATGAACGAGAACACGACGTCACGGCGCTGATAGAGCCGACGACCGATGAAATACCTGTTGAGCGTGGGCCGCTCGCGCAGAACTTTCACCAAAGCCAGCAGGACGGCCTGAAAGATCGTGATCTCCTGGTCCGTACCCTTGTTTTCTTCGATGTACGTCATGAGGTTCTCCACATCGACGTCGATGGGATAGTAGGCGACGGATTCGTTGCGGCCCTTCATCAGGTACGGGAAGATGGCGTTGAGGTTGTACGGCACTTTGACGCGGGTGGCATCGTAGCGGTCGCTTCGGCGCTTGTGTATGGTCAGAGAACTCATGGTGCCACCCTCAGTGATAAGCCCGAATACACCGACTGCTGGTCGAACGAGCGACCTGCCAGCGGGTAGGACTGCGCGCGTACTGGGGTGTCGGTCGGCGCGTCACAGGCATCCTGTCTGCCAACGTCCCGGCCAGCCTCCCATCGCACCCGCATGATGGTGCTCGTCACGTCTGTCATCGACGGTGTCGGGATGGTTGTGCCGGTCACCGATGTTAGTCCATCTGCCCTTCACATGGGACTACAACGTCCGGTGAGTGGACAACTTGGATTCTGGGTCGAGTCACTCAGACGGTTGTCGGGGTTCCTCGCATGGTAATTATCTGATCATTTATTTTCATCATCAAAAATGTCCGACCGCAGATCTACTATGTGTCTTAGAGAATCCTGAGCCGTGGGATTCTACCGTGACATCTAGATCGCGCGAACACGCGATCGAACTATCCAATGATGGGGGTATCATGCCCGACAATGCTGAACACGCCGATCTGAACCACTCTGAGAAGTCAGCGAAGGTGCCGACGAAACGGCGTAGACGCTTTTTGAGGTGGTTGATACCAGTAGTCGCCGTCGTGGTGGTTGTCGGGGTTGCCGGCGGGATTCTGCTCAGTCACAGAGCCGCAGCCAGCACCACCGTCACCACCGTGACCCGCGACGTCCAGGCCAGCATGGTGACCATGACCGAATCGGTCACCACTTCAGGAACCATTGAACCCCAGCAGCAGGCGGACCTCAGTTTTTCCAGTTCGGGTACGGTCAATGTGGTCAGCGTCGCGGTCGGTGACACCGTGGTGGCAGGGCAGGCTCTCGCATCGATCGACACCACAGATCTTCTGTCCAGCGTCGACTCGGCCCAAGCTGCCGTGGACGCGGCACAATCCGATTACGACACGGCTGTCAGTTCTGGGGTGAGTGCCCAGATCACTGCTGCCAAGTCGACGCTGGCCACCAAGCAGAACGCGTTGACCAATGCTCAGTCGGCCTTGTCAGCCGGTACGTTGACAGCTCCTTTCGACGGGACTGTCGCAGTTGTTTCTATGTCCGTGGGTGATTCAGTCGGTTCGGGGGGTTCAGGTAATTCGGGTTCGGGCGCAGGCGGGAACAGCGGGCTCGGCAGCAGTTCGTCCAGCAGTTCTGACGTCATCACGGTGATCACCTCGAATTTGTATTCGGTGACCACGTCGGTGGGTGCCTCAGACGTGACCAAGATCAGCAAGGGCATGGATGTCCAGGTGACGCCGAATGGTTCCTCCGGCCAACTCGCCGGGACCGTGACCTCGGTGGGAATCATCGCGTCATCCAGTACGTCGTCAGGGGCATCGTTCCCGGTGACCATCAACATCACCGATCCACAACAAGGGTTGTACGCGGGAGTCACCGCATCGGTCGACATCACCACGTCGAGCCGACAGGTGCTGGCTGTGCCGTCTGCCGCCATCAGCCTTGACCAGGGCCAGTCCACCGTCCAGTTGAAGACAGATCAGGCGGTGACGACCACCAATGTCACCACCGGTGAGTCGAGCAATTCGATGACTGAAATCACCGACGGGTTGCAGCAAGGCGACACGGTCGAGGTGACCATGCGTACTGGTGGAAATGCCGCCAACAACCCCGGAGGCTTGTCGTCACTGTTCCCAGGCGCCAACGGGACGCGCCGCCCCCAAGGCAACTTCACTTTCCAGCCGGGCTCGGGCGCTGGTGGTGGTGGCTACGGGGGCCAAGGTGGTGGTGGTTACGGCGGTTACGGCGGCCAGGGTGGCATGCCCGGTGGCGCAGCGACCGGAGGGCGCTGATCATGGCCCGGGTGGATGCGACGCCCACGGTCATGCCGACATCCTCGGGCCAGCAGGCCCCGGTGGTCGAACTCCAGACCATCTGGAAGACCTATGGCTTGGGCCGTAAAAACGACTCCGTCCGCGTGGACGCTCTGCGGGGGGTGAGCCTGTCCGTCGGCCAGGGGGAGTACACAGCGATTGTCGGCCCGTCCGGGTCCGGCAAGTCGACGCTGATGCACATTATCGGTTGTCTGGACACCCCCACGTCGGGGACGTACCTGATCAATGGTGAGGACGCCTCGGATCTCAGCGAACAGGACCTGGCCGAGATCCGCAATATCCGCATCGGCTTTGTGTTCCAGCAGTTCAACCTCTTGGCTTCCCTCAACGCCTGGCGCAATGTCGAATTACCATTGTCCTATGCCGGTGTGCCAGCGTCCAAGCGGCGTACCCGGGCGATGGAAGCCCTGGAAAAAGTCGGTTTGACCGATCGGGCCTCGCATAAACCGGGGGAGATGTCCGGCGGTCAGCAGCAACGTGTGGCAGTGGCCAGGGCCCTGGTCAACAACCCTTCCTTGATTCTCGCCGACGAGCCGACCGGAAACCTTGATTCGGTGTCCACGAAGGACATGTTGAATCTGTTCGGTAGTCTGAGCGCCGAAGGCCGGACGATCATCCTGATCACCCACGACTCCGATGTGGCCGCCACCGCCCATCGAGTCGTCCAGGTGCGTGACGGCATGATCACGTCCGACACGGTGAATCAGCCTGATGGAGGCATGTCCTTCGAGGTTCCCCTGTCGTCATCCGTGGGCCGCGAAAGGCGCTCAGGGGGCAATCAGGATCCTGGCGGAGACGCGGTTCCCGGTGGCGTCCGCTCAGCCGGGGCGGAGGTACGGCCATGAACTTCGCACAGATACTTCGGACGAGTTGGTCGGCCATCGCCACCCACCGGTTGCGTTCCGCCCTGACCATTATCGGTATCTTCATCGGCATCGCGGCTGTCTCGTTGACGATCGGCCTGGGCCAGGGCGCCCAGCGTATGATCTCCGACGAGATCACCTCGCTGGGATCGAATCTTCTGATCGTCACCCCTGGTTCGTCGACGTCGACGTCAGGAGTACGCGGTGGCATGGGTTCCGCGACAACTCTCACCATCGATGACGCGACCGCGCTGACCTCGTCCACAGTGGCTCCAGATATCTCGGGCGTGGCGCCGATCATGTCCTCTTCACAGACTCTCACCACGTCGTCGACCAACTGGACGTCGACGGCCTACGGGACGACGGCCTCGTGGCTGCCGGTGCGGTCGAGGACCGTCCAGGCTGGGCGGTTCTTCACTGATGCCGATGTAACCAACTGCGCCACGGTCGTCGTCCTGGGCCCGACGACAGCCCAAGAGTTATATGGTCAGGCCAACATGGCGGTCGGCCAGTCGCTGACCATGGGTACCGCCCAATACACGGTGATCGGGGTCCTCACGTCGGCCGGGTCCAGCAGTCTGGGAGACGAAGACGACATTGTCGTGATGCCGTACTCCACGATGAGCCAGCGGATCTCGGGCGGGGTGACCAGGTTGTCGATGATCTACATCTCCGCAACCTCGCAGGCCAGCCTGACGGCGGCCTACCAGGAAGCCACAGCGGCTTTGCTGACCCGGCATGGCGTCTCGTCCAGTTCGGCAGACTTCTCGATCACGAGTCTTCAGTCGGTGTTGGATGTCGCCAGTTCGATCACTGGGACCCTGACCCTGGCGTTGGCGGCTTTGGCAGGGATTTCCCTTGTCGTTGGCGGTATCGGTGTTATGAACATCATGCTTGTCTCCGTGACCGAGAGGATACGTGAGATCGGCTTGAGAAAAGCCCTGGGGGCAACTCCAGGGGTGATCAGGCTGCAATTCCTGATCGAGGCAGCCATCTTGGCGGTAATCGGCGGCATCTTGGGGATCGGCCTGGGGTATCTGGCAGGCTGGCTCATCAGCCAAGCGATCTCTATCACGGTGACCATTTCCTGGTCGGCATGTCTGCTGGCCCTGGGCGTGTCTGCCCTGGTGGGAATCGTCGCCGGAGTTTACCCAGCGAGCCGCGCCGCCAAGATGGCCCCCATCGACGCATTGAGGAGTGAGTGATCATGGACGAGAACATGGATGAACGTGTCATTGCGAGTGGGTCCGCTGGAATCGAGTCGATGACCGGTGGTCCCAGCCTTCCCACCCCGCGCAGTCGTCGTGAACGTCGGCGGGCCCGGCGTCGTCGCTGGATCATCGGCGGAGTCGTGGCTGTCGTCATCCTGGGTTCGACCGGCGTCGCGACAGCCTACGCCGCCAGTCGCCCCGTACCGCTCGACCAGCGTTACGTGATCGGCACCGTCACCACCGGGGATATGACCAGCACGCTGACCTACACGGGCACGGTTTCGAAAACCAATCAGAAAACTCTTCATTTCCCGGCGTCCAGCACTGTGACATCGATCGATGCCGTCGCCGGTGACACGGTGACAGCCGGTCAGACCATCGCGACAATCGACGACACGAGTTTGTCCCAGGCGGTTGATACGGCCCAGGCCAACCTGGACCAAGCGAACCTGGCTGTGTACGAGGCCCAGAACACGTCATCCTCGTCCGCAGCGTCCTCGTCGTTGGGGTCATCGCGCAGCCAGTCATCCTCGGCTGGCAATCAGTCCGCGTCATCCGCCAGCCGGGGGTCTTCGTCACAGAATCAGGCCTCATCTTCGGGTAGTCAGGTGCTTTCCCCCGGTGCCCAGCCGAGCGAACAGTCGTCCGCCCCAGCCAGCGCCTCGCCCAGTACGGGTACGTCGACCGCCGCTGATGACCTGGCCCAGGCCGCAGCCGGGCTCAAGCAGGCGCAAACCCAAGCTGACCAGGCCGTACAGGCTGTGACAGCCGCCTGCGCCGGGTTGGACCCATCCGTCTGGGGCGCAGCAATTCCTACGGAAACGTCCACCTCCAGTTCTTCTCCGACGACGAGTTCGGGTGCTTCGACCGGAGCTGCGGGTTCCTCCTCTCCGGCCGGAACTCCAGGGTCTTCCTCAGCCGGTGGATCAGGTTCGTCTCCGGCGGCATCCTCCGCCGCGGGCAGCGGTTCGACCTCTGCCGCAGCGCACACCACAACATCTGGCGCGTCGTCGACCACCGCTGGATCCCCCTCATCCTCCTCAACTGGTTCCGGCACAACGACCGCACCAACTCACGCGCCCACCAGCGCGGCGGCAACGACTCCCGCCTCCGCCACCTCCGCGTCGGCGCCTGCGTCCACCTCCGCACCGTCGGCCTCCTCAACTTCGGGGAGCAGTTCTTCGGGTGGCTTCATTCCGATGGCCCCATTACCCGGAAGTGCAACCTCCTCGTCCGGCAGTGCTCCGACCGAGACGTCGACGAATTGCCCCTCGACTTCTGGCGGAGGCTCCGCCACCACTCCCGACCCGGCGTGCTCCACCGAGTCCACGTCCAGTACGCCGTCGAGCAGCGCCTCCTCAGCCCCCACCCTCCAGGGCTGCCTGGTGGCCGTACAAGCTCTGATTCAGACTCAGTCCGATCTGTCCAAAGCCTCCGACCAGTTGCTGCAAGTGGCCCAGCAGGTCATGCAAGACAGTGCGGCCTCGCAACAGTGCTCGGTCCCTGGTGGCGCGTCCACCGCCTCGCCATCGGGTTCCCCGACTGGTTCCCCGGCTTCCGGTTCTCCGACCGGCTCTTCCTCGGGATCGGCCACTCCTGCGGCGTCGGGTTCGACATCGGCTACTCCCACCTCGACACTGTCACCATCCACGTCCTCCACACAGTCGTCATCCTCGTCAACCCAATCCCAGACCTCCACGTCTGGAGGTTCCGGTGGCCCCGCGTCTGCGGGATCGGGTAACTCGTCCTCCCTCGACACTGGCACGTCGTCCCTGGGTTCCGGCTCGTCCTCCCTCGGTTCACTGACCTCGTCCAGTCTGGGTGGCTCGTCTGGTCTGGGTTCCTCCAACCGAACCGGTGGCTCGGGCAGTTCCAACGTCAGCGTGGCGACCGCCGAAGCACAAGTGACATCTGCCCAACAGGCCCTTGACCAGGCGAAGGCCAACTTGGCTCAGGCGACGATGACCTCTCCCATCGATGGCGTTGTGGCGCAACTCTCCTTCGCTGTCGGCGATTCGGTGTCCACGTCCACATCGGTCATCGTGATCGGCACCGGCCCGGCCACTGTCAGTTTGTCGGTGCCGGTGGCCAGGATCCCGCTGCTCAAGACCGGCCAACAGGCAACGATCTCCCAGAACTCCCTGACTGTCCCGGCCCTTGTCACCAGCGTGTCTCTGGTCCCTGTGTCGGGTACCAACTACTCGGTCACCATCACGGCCACCGATTCCCAAGCCGACCAACTCCTGGCCGGGGCACCAGCGACAGTGACAATCACCACTGCCAACATCTCCGGGGCAACCCTCATTCCCGTCAGTGCCGTCACCCTCGACACCGCGGGAACATCAGGTACAGTCCAAGTCGTGGCCGATAACGCAGTGTCAACGCAAAATGTCACAGTCTCGGCTGTTGGTGACACCGAAGTCGCAGTGTCCGATGGCGTCAAAGCCGGAGATCGCGTGGTCCTGGCTGACAACTCTGTTGCTCTGCCCACCTCAACCAACGGCGTCGGGCAGGCCCTTACCGGAGGCGGTGGTGGCGGCATGGGCGGCGGTCTGACCGGAGGAAGCACAGGCCGGGTCATCACCAACGGCGGCTCCGGAGGTACGGGGGGCCGCTGATCGCTCCACGTGTGCCGTACCATCATCCGAACACCACAGTGGGTGATGAACGGACTCAATATCTGGGGCGACCAGTCGCTCCAGACCCCTACATATTGTGATCTCATCTGGATACAGTCAGGGGGAGGCCAATGGTGCACCGTACCTTAGCCCGAATCCACCGATCCATTGCTACTCCGCAACCCCAGATGGGCACCCTGGCCCCATCGCCAACGCTCAACAGACGTCCAGTCTGCCCTCGCGTTGTCGCCGTGCCCAGTGCACCCATCTGGTGCT
>WRFP01000114.1 GCA_009778725.1 Propionibacteriaceae bacterium | reverse complement strand
GCGGATGAACAGGCAGCCGTGTCTGTTCCGCTGCCGAGTTCGCAAGAACCAGAAGTCGTGGCTTCGTAAAACAACAAAACAACACCCGAACGCCGATAAAGTTGGCGTTCGGGTGTTGTTTTACTCTGGTTCTCCCCCGGTCAGTTCGCACTCATGATGTGCTTGATCCTGGTGTAATCCTCGATGGCGTACAACGACAGATCCTTGCCGTACCCTGAGGCCTTGAATCCTCCGTGCGGGAACTCTGCAACCAACGGGATATGCGTGTTCACCCAGACACAGCCGAAATCCAGTTCGCGGGTTGCCCTCAGCACCAATGAGTGGTCATTGGTCCACACAGAGCTTGCCAGGCCGAAGCGTACGTCATTGCCCATGGCGATGGCCTCGTCAGCGGTGTCGAAGGGCTGGACAGTCAAGATCGGCCCGAAGACCTCTTCCTGGACGAGGGTGTCCGTTTGGCGTACATCGGCAACGATCGTTGGGGCGAAGTAATATCCCTTCGTACCGATGCGATGGCCTCCGGTGGCCACGGTGGCATGCGCGGGCAACTCCTCGATGAACCGGGCGACATTGGCCAGATGACCGGCGTTGTTCAACGGTCCATAGTCGCTGGAATCGTCCTCGGCGTCACCCGTCTTCAGGGCCTCGGCAGCCTTGACCAACTCGGCCACCATATCGTCGTAGATCGAGCGATGAACCAGTACGCGAGTGGCGGCTGTGCAGTCTTGGCCGGCGTTGAAGAAGGCAGCACCGACAATGTCCGCAGCGATGGCCGCCGGATCGGCATCGCCGAACACGATGGCTGGGGCCTTGCCGCCCAATTCCAGATGGCATCGCTTCAGGGTCTTGGCCGCAGTTTCGGCAACCCTGATCCCGGCTTCGACCGATCCGGTGATGGAAACCAGACCGGGGATCGGATGAGCCACCAACGCGTCGCCCGTCACGGATCCGGACCCGACCATGACATTGAGCACGCCATCAGGCAAGATCCCTTGGGAAATCCGTGCCAATTCGAGGGTTGATTCCGGGGTCGTGGACGCCGGCTTCAGCACCACTGTGTTGCCCGCTGCGAGCGCTGGCCCGATCTTCCAGATGGCCATCATCAAGGGATAGTTCCACGGGGAGATCTGAGCCACCACGCCGATCGGTTCACGACGTACGTACGAGGTGAGCCCCTCGGCGTACTCTCCGGCTGCGATGCCATCGAGGCGACGGGCCGCTCCGGCGAAGAAACGAAGGTGATCGGCCCCGGTGGCTACCTCCTCACGCGCGATGATCGGACGAGGTTGACCAGTGTTGCGGAACTGCGCCGCGACCAGTTCATCGGAATGCTCCTCCATGGCATCGGCGAGGGCCAACAGGGCCGTCTGACGATCCTTCGGAGTCGTACGCCCCCAGGTCTTGAACGCGGTGTCGGCTGCTGCGACAGCCTGATCCACCTCCTCGGGTGTCGAGACCGGTTGGAGAGCGACCACTTCTTCGGTAGCCGGGTTGATGACATCAGTCCATCTCGAAGCCGAAGACTCCTGGAAAGTGCCATTAATGAAATTTGATAGTTGTTGCGTCATAGCAGCCCTTACTTAAAATTGCATGGTGACCATGCGATGGAGATAGTCCAAAGACTCTTCGTGCCTTGTGTTGTGGTGAGCCCTCGGGTGCCATACCACCGGGTGCACATAAGGCTGTGAAGAACAGTTTCACGCTACCAGGGCCTGGCCAAGAATGTCCAGTCCCTCGGTGAGCAAGTCATCACTGATCGACAGTGGTGGCAACAGGCGTACAACATTGCTGAAGGTCCCACACGTCAACATGATTACTCCTTGACTATGGGCATATTTGGCAACGGCCGACGCCAGAGCAGGGTCCGGGTCGAGGGTGCCCGGCTTGACGAACTCGATGGCTTGCATCGCCCCCCGGCCGCGCACATCTCCGATCCGGGGGTCGCCGGCCTGGAAGGCCTTCAACCGACCGGTCAGGATCGCGCCGATCTCGCGGGCACGGGCCAGCAAACCATCCGATTCGATCATGTCCATGACGGCCAAGGCTGCCGCGCAGGCGACCGGGTTGCCGCCGTAGGTGCCGCCCAATCCACCGGGCTGAGCAGCATCCATGATCTCCGCTTGACCGGTCACGGCTGACAGCGGCAGGCCTCCCGCCACTCCTTTGGCGATGGTGACCAGGTCGGGGACCACACCTTCAAACTCGGATGCGAACATGTCACCAGTACGGCCCATGCCGGACTGAATCTCGTCGGCGATGAAGATCACACCATGAGCGGTACACCACGCGCTGAGGGCCGCCAGGAATCCCGGCGCCGGGACCACGAAGCCACCTTCACCCTGGATGGGCTCGATCACCAGGCACGCGATCGTACTCGGGTCGAGGGCGGCCTCTATCTGCGCGATCGCCCGCTCGGCTGCTTCGGGGCCGGAAAGCTGGTCCCGGAAGGGGTACGACATGGCTGCACGGAACAGGTCCGGGGTGAAGGGCCCGAAACCCGCCTTGTAGGGCATCTCCTTGTGAGTCATCGCCATAGTCAGGTTGGTCCGGCCATGGAAGGCGTTCTCGAAGACCACGATCTTGGTGCGCTTGGTGTACCACCGAGCAATTTTCACGGCATTCTCCACCGCTTCCGCCCCCGAGTTGGCCAGCATCGAACGCTTCTCAAAGTCCCCGGGGGTAAGTTCGGCGAGCCGTTCTGCCACCCGGATATAGCCTTCATACGGGGTGATCGAGTACGCGGTGTGGGTGAAACTTGCCACCTGGGCCTGAACCGCTTCAACCACGGCGGGGGCAGCATTGCCCACGGTTGTGACGGCGATTCCACAGCCAAAATCGATCAAAGAGTTCCCATCCACGTCCACCACGACGCCCCCGCCGGCTGCCGCCGCAAACACTGGCATTGTCGGTGTGACTGGATGAGCGACCGCTTTGGCCATACGCGCGGTCAATTCCAAGGACTTGGGGCCGGGAATGGCGGTGACGAGACGACGTGTCTGGGGAAGAGTTGGACCACCGGATAAAACCGATTGGGGCATTTGTTGTTCCTTTCATTGATACGACCCACCGGGTCGACTAGGTGTGACGATGCTGCGAACCGCAAAGAATGGAATGTGACTAGTTCATTGTGCATCCCGTTGAGTGTTTGAAGAGCTCGCACAGTGAATCCTACTCGTTTCGGGCTTTGCTTGTTGGGTTAAAACTCATTGTCGCCGTGATTTTCTGGGATGTCTCACCACGCCGAAGCGTCGATGCTTGTCTGGGTGGGAGGCAGTGACCAAATCACGAAGAGTGAGCGTCTGGTCTTGGGCACGATGGCGGGCCATGGCCAGAAGGATCACGGCGGTGGTCCAGGCATCGCCGAGGGCGTAGTGCGGGGAGAAGACCGGCAGACCGAGCCGACTGGCCACGGTCTCCAAACCCGGTGAGCGGTGCGGGTCGCGCGGCAGACCGAAATGGGACCAGGCCAGTTCGGCGGTGTCGATCACGGTCAGGTCCACCGACAGGCCGCGGGCCAGCATCGCACGGTCGAGGAAGCCGGTTTCGACCCAGGCGGTGTGCGCGACCAGGACGCGTCCGACCATCGAGGCGAAGAGAGGATCGAGGGCTTCGGGCAGTGCTGGTGCTTGGGCCAGATCCTGTTCCCGGATGGCATGCACCCTGATCGAATCCGGGGTCAACGCCACGTCAGGGCGTACGAGGCCGTACACCGATGAGCGTCCCACCACTCGACCGGCGTCAATATGGACCGCTCCGTAGGAGATGATCGCGTCACGCGAACTCAGTCCGGTGGTCTCAAAATCCAGGACTACCAAGCGTGCTTGATCCCAGGGCTGATCCAACTGTGCCCACACCTCGGCCTGGCTGTTGATGAAGGTTGACATCGTCGACCGCGAGACCTCGGAATCGGTCATAACCGGGACATTCCAGCCCTGGCAGCCAGTTCCGACTGCACGGCGTCGACGGCCCTGAACGCCTCCCGTAACTGCCGGCGCTGGAGTGGGTCGAGTTGGTCGGGTCGTAAGAATCCGGAAGGTTTCTCACCGGCTTTGATGGTGCGTGCCTGTTGTTTTGCGAGCACAGTCATGAAGATCGTGTAGGCACCGGCCAGCATGTCCCGGTGATCGGAGGTGATCAACCCGGCCTCGACGCCGCGGTCGAGACGTTCCAGGGAGCTACCGGACACGTCACCTGTTCGCAGAGCCAGCCACCGGGCCAGCGTTGTGACCGGGATCAGACCGCCCTTCTTCAGGTCCAACTGGCCACGATATTCGCCCGAGTGATGGACCACGAAGTCGCGGACGAATCCCAGAGGGGGGCGAAGAGTGAGGCTGTGCCGGGCGAGCACACGCATGAACCGCTCGTGCGCGACCGCCGCTGAGACTGCCTCGACCAGTGGCGAGACCGGTTGGCCGGTCACCGGCCGGGTGTCGGCCACGATGGAGGCCAAGGCCAGGACGCCGGCGACATCCTCATTGTCGAACCACCGGGCCACAGCTTGACGCCATTCATCCTCCGTACGGTTGAAGAGCGGGTTGTCGGCGTTCGCTCCCTTCTCACAGGTGGCCAGCCCCGTGTGTTCGATCAGACGCAGGACCCGGGAAGCGTCCTGAAGATGCACACTGGCATCGCCCAGGGCGCCGACGGGCCGGCACACCGCGGTGTCGACATCCGAACTGGGCAAGGGTTCCCGGCGAGCCATGGAGCCCTGGAGCAGCCAGACATTCGGCTGCGAGACCTCAAGAGTCGAGCCCAGGGTCACCGCCCGGCGTACGATGGCGTCCACCACCCCAGACTGCAACCGGGCGACGTAATCGATGGACAAACCAGAATCGATCAGTTCGACGATGGAGGGCATCAGCAGTGCCCCGGCCTGGACCAGGTCCTCTTGTGTGGCAGCCCGCTCAATGAAACCGCGGACCATCAGGGGGTTGCGCAATTCAGCGGAGGCGACATCCAGGGTCCGCATCACGCCAATCGGCTGGCCACGCGGGTCGACGACAACCAGGTGATGGATGCCGACATCGACCATCGACAGGTAGGCATCCCCGAGCAGGGCGTCCGAACCGATGGTCAGAGCAGGAAAAGTGGCAATGGTGCCAACCGGAGCTGTGACCGGTACCTCCCCGGAGGCCACCAGACGGCGCATATCCGAGTCAGTCACCACACCGATCTGGTTATCCGGTGAGGTGACCAAGCTGCACGAGGTGTGAGCAGCGCTCATGGCTTGCGCCACCTCAGTGATCGGGGTTGACGCGTCGTAGAGGATGATCGGGCGCATCGAATCGACAACCTTGCCCTGGGCAGCGTCGAAGAGTCTCTCCAAGCGGGTGAGTTGGCCAGATGAGCTCAGCGGGGCCACGTGGCCCCCTTTCAGCTTGTCAGGTAGGGGAACGAGATAGATCAATGAGTCTTCAGCCGCCCGGGCCGCTGTGCGATAGGACAGCCCGGCGCGTACTGTGTCCAAGCTGAACACATCTCCGGCTTCGATCTCGTCGACCACAGTGCCCTCAGAGTTGAGCTCCTCGACTCGACCGACCCGGACGACCAACGCGGCGCCCAGGCTGGGTTGGCCGGACTCGATCACCCGATCACCGGCCAGGTGATACTGCACATCGACCACCGTCGCGAGTTTGTCCAGTTCCGCTCGGTCCAACTCAGTAAAGGGCGGATGAACAGCCAGGAAGTCGGCGATCTCTTGCACTGCTACCGACCCCCCAGGCACCTTCGCATCATGACCATTGCTCCAGTGTTATTTCGATTCTGCCGCGGCGTCATCGCCAACCTGCCTCAGGGCGTCGCCGGCCGGCCGATCGGAGCGCTTGTAGGGCTTGACGGTGAACATGTAGATCAGTCCGATGCTGATGACCAGGACGGCCGACAGCGAGACCAGGTAGGCGTCGTACCACCGCTCAGTGCCCGCACCCCATGGCCAGGCCATGGCGAGGATGCCCAGGATGCCCCAGGTCAGAGCAGCGACATTAACCACCATTCCCCATTTTCCGAGCCGGAACTTGCCGGATGGTTTCCACCCTTTGATTCGGGCCCGCAGAGCAGCGAGCACCACCATCTGGAAGCCCATATAGATTCCGATGACCGCGAACCCGATGATCTTCTGTACGGCATTGTCGGAGATCTTCGACCCAGAGATGATGATGGCCGGGATGATGCCCGCCAGGAGCAGGGCGAACGGCGGAACGTGGCGGGACTGCCAGAACTTGCGCAGGATCTTGTGCCCCATGATCATCTCGTCACGGGAGTACGAGTACAGCAACCGGCTGGCCGCCGCCTGGAGGCTCAACAGGCATGACAGGAAGGAAATCATCACGATGGCGAGAACCACTTTGTAGACGGGACCGAAGGCTGCTTCCAGCAAATTGTTGATGGGTTCGGTGTCGTCGCCGCTCATCACCGCGCTCCAGTCCGGGACCGCCATGACCAGAGCGACCACAACGAAGGTTGCGGCAGCGCCACCGATATAAATCGTACGACGCATCGCCTTCGGAATCTGGATGCCAGGGTTGGGGACTTCTTCGGCGACATCGCCGCAGGCCTCGAAGCCGTAGAACTGGAAGACCGCCATCAGACCGGCAGCCGCGAAGGCTGGGAAGTAATTGTGCCCGTCGCCAGCGCCCATGGTGTTGAAGAAGACACTCAAATTGTTGTGCCGGTTCGCCGTGAGCAACCAGAAACCGACGACCACCGCACCACCAAGTTCAGCACAAAAACCGATCATGGCCATGGTGGAGACCACTTTCGTACCCCCGAAATTGATCAGGGTGACCGCCGCCAGTAACACCAAGCCGGTGACAATCATGACGTTCACCGTTGAATCGAGGCCAAACAACGCGCTTAAGAATGGACCAGCCCCGTAGGCGATTCCGGCGATCGAGGTGAACAAGGCGAACATGTAAATCCAGCCGGTCATCCAAGCCCACTTGCGACCCCACAACCGCCTGGCCCAGGGATAAACCCCACCGGCGACCGGGTATTGTGACACGACTTCACCGAAGATCAGGGCGACCATCAACTGGCCGACGGCGACGATCGGGAAAGCCCACACCACCGGGGGACCACCGGTTGCCGCCGAGGTGGCAAACAGTGTGTAGACCCCTACCACGGGTGACAGGTAGGTGAAACCGAGGGAAATGTTTCCCCACAGCCCCATCTCGCGACGAAATTCAGATGTGTAACCAAGCGCTGCAAGCTGAGCCGCATCCTCGTCTAAATGCTCCTTT
>WRFP01000113.1 GCA_009778725.1 Propionibacteriaceae bacterium | reverse complement strand
CGAAGAGGGCGGCCAGTTGACCGAGAAAGTACGCCGTCGCCCGTTCTCCGTGGTGCTCTTCGACGAGATCGAAAAAGCCCACCCCGACATCTTCAATTCACTGTTGCAGATCCTGGATGAGGGTCGTCTGACGGATGCCCAGGGCCGCATGGTCGACTTCAAGAACACGGTCATTGTTATGACCACCAACCTCGGCACCCGTGACATCACGAAGGCTGTCGGGCTGGGCTTCTCCCGTTCCGGCGATGACGCGGCTTCCTACGACACCATGCGGGCCAAGGTGACCGATGAGCTGAAGCAGCACTTCCGCCCCGAGTTCCTCAACCGTGTCGACGAGATCGTGGTCTTCCATCAGCTCAGCCACGAGGAGATCGAGAGGATCGTGGACCTGCTCGTTGCGCAGATCGAGTCCCGCCTCGCCGACCGCGACATGGGCATCGAGTTGACCTCCGCAGCCAAGGCGCGTGTCGCAGAGCGTGGGTACGATCCGACGCTGGGCGCTCGTCCGCTGCGTCGTGCCATCCAGCGCGACATCGAGGATCCCCTGGCCGAGAAGATCCTCTTCGGCGAACTGGGCCCCGGCCAGGTGGTCGTGGTGGACGTTGCGGAGGAGGGCGCTGAACTGCCCTTCACTTTCCGCGGCACCCCCAAGTCCACGATCCTGGACTCTGCTCTGGAGGAACTCGCAGCCCTCGACTGACGAATGTTGATGGGGGCCGTCCTGGTTGTCCTGTCCGGGTGCCAGTCTGTGTTGACCAGCCCTTCGGTGCTGCTCGTGTGCTGGTCAATCCCTCTTGATGGCCCATGGTCGGGCCTGCGTCACAGGGATATCAACAACCAGTGTTTGAAGACTGGGTCGAGGAACCAGAGGCCGTGAGACAACGGTATTTGCGTATTGTTTGAGTGGCGACTCGATCATCATGGGACTCGGTAGTCCCGCTGAATGTTTCGTTCGCAATCGCAAAGGGTTATTCTAACTACAGAGAAAGGACTGCCATGAGCTCGTTTCAGCCGTATCAACCTCCGCAGCCCGGGCCTTATGCCCCGCAGCCCGGGCCTTATCCGCCCCAGGCCGGTCAACAACCACAAATGTACGGAGTCCCTCCGGTTCCCGTGAGCCAGCCATACCCCACTATGGCCTATCCGTCCATCACCGGGGAACACCCGAATGCAACCGCCATACTGATCTTGGGGATTCTCGGATTCGTCACGTCTGGCGTCACGGGGATCATTGCCTGGATCATGGGCAACAGTGCGAAGAAGGAGTGCGCCGCCGGGATGTACACCGCGACAGACTCACTCAAAGTAGGACGAATGCTGGGCAAGGTCACGGGCATTCTTCTTATTGTCGGTGTGGCGGTGTGTGTCGTTGCGCTGATCATTGGTCTGGTGGTAACTGCCGGATCCGGGTCCTAATCTGAAGGACTGTCTGCCACTGCGCACATTGTGACTGTCGAATCCATAACCCGAATCCACCGATCCAGTGCTACAGAGCATCCCCTGTGGGCCCCTGGTCACAACACCTCGGTGATGAGACGGAAATCTCCTGTGACAAGGGATGTGATGATTCCGATGGCGACGATGCCCACTGTTGATCCGATGTAGACGACGTCGGAGGGGCCCACTGTTGAAGGACGGGCCCATGTCCTGGGGCCGCTTCCGAATCCGCGTACTTCCATGGCGGTGGCCAGTGTCGATCCGCGGCGGATGGCGTTGACCAGGAGGGCGAAGGACAGGGTCGCGAAGCGGCGCAGGCCACGATCGCCGAGCCCTCGTGCGCGCCGGGCCAGTTCCATGGTCTTCCAATCGGCCCTCAGGCGTGAGGTCAGCCGTACTGCGGCCAAGGTGCCGAGCACGAAACGGACTGGAAAATGCCAGACCTGGGCCAGTCCGTCGGCCATGTCGGTCGGGTCGATGTCGGACAGGGAGAGGATGGCGGCCATCCCGAGGGCAACGACCCGCGCGGCCACGGCGGCTCCGAAACTGAGCGACTGCTCGCTGACTTCAATCAGCCCCCAAGAAAAGTACGTCCGGCCCCCGGGACGGCCGTACAGGGACATCGACACTCCCGCGAGGGCGGCGGCCAACAGGAACGGGACGCAGCGAATCACCAGGGTGCGAGCATGACGTGCGAAAGTCCGCCAGTGCAAACCGAGCCACACGACGATTTCCAGAACCACCACTGTTGTGGCACTCACCCAGTCCAGCGTGATAAGCAACGGAAAGGACAAGATGAGGGCGCCCCCGACCCGGGTCACAGGGTTGATCCGGTCGAACCAGGAACCAGTGGTGGCGGGGGATGTGCCGCTCATCCACTGTCCTTGGGTGGTCATGGCAGGGCCGCCATGTCGATGCGGTAATCGCCGAGGGCGTGGGCGTACTCCCGGTCGTGGGTGACGGAGATGATCGTCGTGCCCTGGTCCCGCAGCAGGCGGATCAGGTCGACCAGGCTGGTCCAGGTCAGCAGATCTTGGCCGAAGGTGGGCTCGTCGAGGATGATCACCTTCGGGTTGCTGACCAGTGCCGTGGCGACGGACAGGCGCCGCTTTTCCCCTCCTGACAAGGTGAGAGGATGGGCTTTCGCGAGATGGTCGAGGTGGAGGAGGTCGAGGACGCGGGTCACTTCCTGGTTCACCACCTCTGCTGGGTGCTTGGTGATCCGCAGCCCCACGGCGACTTCGTCGAAAACAGTACTCGTGACGAACTGATGGTCGGGGGACTGGAACACCGTCGCGATCCGGGGCACGAGTTCTTTCGATGTCCAGGTGTGCGGATGGGGGCGCCCAGCCGGGCTCAGGTCCTCCGCGACGTCGACTGTCCCGCTCAGCGGTGCCAGGAGCCCGGCCAGTGTCAGAGCCAATGTTGTTTTCCCCGACCCATTGGGCCCGGTGATGACAGTGGACAGTCCCGCCGGGATAGCAAGGTTGAGACTAGTACAAATGGTCGTCTCCTCGTACCCGATGCTCAAGTCATGGGTGGTGATGATGGGTGTCAGTGTTGTGCTCGGGTCTTTGTAGGTTCCGTGGTCATTGAGGTCACGCCCGCCCCCTACTTCTGGGCCGGCCGTCTGGAGGGTGGTGGGGCACTCGATCGAAGTAGACGCCATATTTTCCACTCGTGAGTGTTGTGACTGATGGATAGTGGTGGAGTCATGGGCGGATGACTGCTGGTGTGCGGTGCGAGGATCGGGGACGACTCGCCCGATGCGTCTTGGGGTGTGGTAGCCGGGGACCCAGACTCCCATGGCGGCCAGGTCGGGGCCCAGGGTGGAGAAGACTTCGTCGGGGGAGTCGTCGGCAACGATCTGGTTCTCGGCCAGGACGATGACGCGGTCAACCAGAGGTGCCCAGACTTCGCAGTGGTGTTCGACGACGACGAGGGTGTGGGATCGGTCGGCGACCAGGTGTTCCACAGTGTCGCGTACCTGGACAACTCCTGGCCAATCGAGATTGGCGGTTGGTTCGTCCAAGAGCAGGAGACCCGCCCCCATGGCCAGGGCTCCGGCTAGCACCAAGCGTTGTTGCTCACCACCTGAGAGGTGGTTCGTGGGGTGGTCCAGGGGTACGCGGAGCCCGACTCCCGACAAGGCGTCGCGTACCCGGGGCCAGATCTCAGCGGGCGACACGCCCATGTTCTCGCAGCCGAAGGCCACATCGTCACCCACCCTTGCCATGACGATCTGTGATTCGGGATCCTGCATCATCAAGGCGGCATGGCCGGTCAACGCGCTGGTGCGTGTGCCCGAGATGGTCAGAGTCCCTTCCTCCTCGCCCTCAGCGGCATTGCCCAGGATCCCAGCCAGGGCCGACAGTACGGTTGACTTGCCCGCCCCCGATGGGCCCAGCAGCAGCACCCGCTCACCGGGGTTGATGCGGAAGGTGAGGTGGCGTACTGCCCAAGCCCGGCGTCCGGCGTGCCGCCACCCCCAGTTGTCAGCCATCACTGAAGCACCGGGAGACAGCGGGGCGGTGGCGCCTGCCATCTGTTGTCCGGCGGATGCTCGGGGTGTGGTGGTGGTTGCTGTCGGAAGGATCATACGAGTTTTCGTGTTTCCCGTCCTGACTCGAAGCGGTCGAGAGCTCCGGTGTTGGCGAGGCCGCGCTGGATCAGCCAGCCCAGGACCCCGGCGAGGATGGCTCCCGAGATGGCCAGGAAGACCAGGTAAAACGGTTTGTACACTGCGGGCCACCCGGCGTACCACTGGAAGATTTCGTAGACCCACTCGAAGGCTCCGGCGACTGCTCCGGCGAGGATCGCGACGGGGAGCTTCCAGACCCGGTAGAGGAACAGGGCGAAGACCAGTTCGGCGCCCAGCCCCTGGATCAGTCCGCTGATGATGACAGACATTCCCCATTGGTTCCCGATCAGCGCGGTGGCCAGGGCGGCGACGAACTCCACGAAGAGGGCGGCGCCAGGTTTGCGGATGATCAGCCCGCCGAGGACACCACCCAGCAGCCACAGACCTCCGAGCAGGCCCGCCAGCGGTGGGAAGATCAGTTTCAAGGCGTCTCCGCCCGCCCCGCCGACGAAATCCCAGGCGAAAAAGACGATTCCGACCCCGATGCCGAGGACGGCGGCGACGACGACGTCGACGATGCGCCACGTGAAGCGGCCGGTTGGTGATGATGACATGTGTGCCCTTTCTCAAATGGGGCACGGGTGGCGATTGCCTGAGAACATCCCTCTCGCTGGTATTACCCAGATCAGGTTCGTGCGGTCGAAGGCTTGTGGCCTTCCTCTCAGCCCTTGTGGGGCTCCCGTGTCTGCTGTCAGTATACCCATACGCCCGGCCCTGCGTATTTCGCTATGATGGGGTGGTGTTCCGGTGATGACCGGGGCATGTGCTGATGGTGCAGATGTCTTGACTGCCTCAATCGACAGCCCGGGGGCGGAGTACCTCTGACAAGGAGTAAGTATGCAGGTTGTCGTACTGGTCTATTCGAACAATCGCACTGTGCGCGCTGATGTGCGCGATGCCCTCGGAGTGACTCTGGGCGGGCTCGAACTTCAGATTCGTGAGGCGGCCACCCAGGCGGAAGTGCTGGCACAGCTGGACACCGGCGACATTGATTGCTGTGTCTTCGATGGTGAAGCTTCCCCGTCCGGCGGGATGGGCCTGGCCAAGCAAGTCCGCGATGAGTACGATCCATGCCCGCCGATCCTTTTGCTCATCGCACGTACTGCCGATTCATGGTTGGCCACCTGGTCGCGGGCTGAGGCGATCCATCCGTACCCCATCGATCCGCTGACTCTGCCCAAGCAAGTCGAGGAATTGGTCTTCGTCGACGAGGATGAAGCCGCCTGACGACACCGTGATGCGGTCGCCCGCAGGGGCCTGGGGTATCAATACTGTGCGTCGATGTCATCCCAGCGGCTCAGGCCGATGGTTTCGCAGGCCGACTGCGCCAGGATGTCGACCATGGTGGAACAGCATGTCCGCTCGTTGCGGGCCAGCGATTGGCAAAAGGCAATGTCGATGTCTAGGAATTCGGCGATTTCCTCCCAGGACTGATGACGGCTCCTCAGCAAGCGGATCCGGGTGCCGGTTCTTTCGGCACTGACCTGTGAGTGCCGCATCCAGCGCAGATCTTCGGTACGCACATCAATCAGTTGTGTGGCGTACTGGTGAGTGATCTTGATGCGGGCTTTTCCGTGCCGCCCGAACAGGAGGGTTCGCAGTGTGGCCAGGGGAACACCAGCCTGATAAGCAACAATGGGCCAAGGAACCTGAGCCGTCTCCATGAGGTGAGTGACGTGGGCCCTGAACGGGGCGGCGAGAACCCACTCCGGGTTGGCCTGCGTGTCGAGCATTCGCTGTCTGGCCGGCTTTCTGGTGGCGGCTCTGCGCTGGGTGGTTCGGTCCGTTGGTGACATCGTTAGGGTCGGCATCATTTCTCCTGAGGTGGACGTGCGGTTCGTTATGCTTGAGTTTTTTTCAGGTGTGAGCGGCGTCAAATTTTCCTGCCCGTACTACTTTGTACTTTCCCGGCGTGGGCCGTGGCTTTCAGCAGATCCGGTTTTCAACCGAATTTCTGACACAAGACACCAGTCGATTGGCGGTGGTGAGGCGGACACGGCACCATGGTGGTGTGAGAGTTTTTGCGGCGATGACCCTGCCTGAGGATGTGCGTGACCATCTGGCCAGTGCGCTGGCCATGGTCACTTGGCCCACCGCCCGGAATCCGTGGGCGCCCAGTCTGAATTGGCATGTCACCCTGGGTTTCTTTGGCGAGCAGCCGGAGGGGATGATCGATCAGATCGTGGATCAACTCGACGCTGCGACGGCTCAGACCAGCCGCTTCCAGATCGGTTTGGCCGGTGCTGGGGTCTTCCACCACGACGTCTGCTGGGTCGGCGTGAGCGACCCCACCTCAGCTCTGGGTCCTTTGGCGCAGTTGGTACGGCAGACCTATGCCACGGCGTACCAACATGCCCAGAACCGGTTTCATGTGACAGTGTCGCGTGCCGGTCGCCAGGCACGGCTGGCCGATGCGATGGCCGCCATGTCGGTCTATCGGGGGCCGGTGTGGGAAGTCCAACAGGTCGTCCTCTACCGATCCGACCTGGGGGCAGGCGTCGGCGGGCATCCGTTGTACACAGAGTTGGCCAGGAGCACTTTGTCCCGGAGTTGACGACACGACTGACATACTGTGGATGGACGAACGAAAGGGCCACCCCCTTGCCGGGGTGGCCCTTTCTACGTGTTTTGAATCAATGATTGCTGGCCGGGCATCCGTGTGGCGCCGTACCTGACAATCAGGGATTCAGGTGTCGATCACAGTTCCGGAACACCGATGCCACTGACGTCGGCAGCAGCAACGAACTTGTCCGGGCGTACTGCAATGACCTTGACGCCGTACCTCTCCATCCAGGCCAGGATCTTGCCGTCCAGGTCGATGATGTCCGAGATATCCTCGCTGTAGGCATTCTGCGGGCGGATGGCGATGTACTTCGCCTTCATGGCGTCCCAGCCCTGCTTCTGCTCCGGCGTCAGAGTGCTGGCGGGGTTGACGTTTGCGCCCAAGAGGACGAAACCGTCACCGAGCAGATCGTCGACCAGGGCGATGTGGCCCAGGGCGTCGCACACTGTCGGCTGGGGAATCATCCGGCCGACGGCGGAGGCGTCTGTGGCCACCGGTCCGCGGAACCAGCCGGCTTCGAGGACGGGCGGACGGTTCAGAGCCGGCTCCCAAGGAGTGACGACGAAGGACGGATCGGGGTCGTTCAGCCACGACATCTCCTGGGGTGTG
>WRFP01000112.1 GCA_009778725.1 Propionibacteriaceae bacterium | reverse complement strand
TTTGGTGACGGCGGCGGAGTTCAGCGCTCCGGTGATGACCTGGACGGTACGGGTCCAGATCTCGATCGGATCGTGTTCGACCCAGCCGGCGCGCGGGAAAATCTGCTCATGTTCGAGCTGATGACTTCCGACGATACGCCCGGAATGGTTGAAGACGATCGCTCGGGAACTGGTCGTACCAGAGTCGATTGCCAGGATGTATTTTTCTGTCATAGGTTCCTCCACATCTTCGTTGGATGATTGGTGATTGTGTGAATAATGATTGCTGTAGGTTCCTCGGAAGGTCTGCGGTGGAGGGGCCACCCGCTTCGTGGAGGCTTTTGATTGGTGGGGGCAGGTCCACGGCATCCCCGTGGGAGTTTCCCCCGTTGTGTGTGCCAGGCGTCATCAGGCGGTAACGACGCCCGGCACACTTTTCACAATGGCGTGAGGGGTCACACCACCCAGGGGACTTGGTGTACAGCGAGGTACGCCAGCCCGCCCAGGAGGCCGCCGACGATCGGGCCCACAATGGGAACCCAGGCGTACGCCCAATCAGAACCGCCCTTGTTCGGGGACGGCATGACGGCGTGCCAGATCCTGGGCCCGAGGTCACGGGCAGGGTTGATGGCGTAGCCGGTCGGCCCGCCGAGGGAGGCGCCGATGGCGACGACCAGGAAGGCGACGCCGAGGGCGTTGAGCCAACCCAAGTTGCCGGCATTGTTCTGGTACCCGCTCATCAGGACGACGAAAACCAGCACGAAGGTGGCGATCACCTCAGTGACCACGTTCCATCCGTACGAACGCTCTTCTGGACCGGTGGAGAACACGCCCAGCTTGGATCCGGCCGGCTGATCTTCATCGAATTGCTTCTTGTAGACCAACCAGGCCAGGGCCGCCCCCACGAAAGCACCGAGGATTTGCGCCACGATGTAGATGAGAATCGAGCCGGCATTGATCGGAATGACGCACCCGGCGTCCGACGAGACGAAGCACGGATCGGTTGTGCCGATCTTGGAGATCGCGATACCCAACGTCACGGCGGGGTTCAGGTGACCGCCACTCTGGAAGGCCACCAAAACACCGGAGAAGACGCCGAGGCCCCACCCGAAGTTGATGAGCAGCCATCCACCGCCCTTGCCTTTGCTCTTGTTGAACGACACATTCATACACACACCAGCACCAAGAAGGATCAGCATGGCAGTGCCCATGAACTCAGACAGGAAAACCTGCCCTAGCGAAATCGCTTCTAGAGGCATATTGGTCTCGCTTTCTGGCATCTCCTATGACGCCGAATTATTTAGATGGCCTCAATTTTGCCGGAGTTTGGGCGTTCGATCTACCGCATGGGAGAATGTGCACTAGGAAGGATGTGTCATGAACGAGCGGTACGAGGACATGTACGAAGCGTGTGTGCGCTACTACATCCAATCTGAGACGATGGAGTCCATCGCCCGGCATTTGAAGTTGTCACGCTCGTCTGTGTCGCGATTGTTGGCCGAAGCCCGCACCTGTGGGATGGTCCGGATCTCCGTCGAAGCGCCACAAGGCTCCTCGTCTCCGGTGGCCCGCAGTGTGGCCGCCATTTTCGGGGTCCGTGTCCACCTGGTGACCGTCGGCGACTCGGCCCCGATCTCCACCCGGTTCGAGCGGGTGTCGCGCCTGGCGGCGGCCCTCCTGCGCGATTGTGTGGCGGACGGGAACTACATTGGGGTCGCCTGGGGAGTGACCTTGTCCAATATTGTTCCCTTCCTGGAGAAACGGTCGTTGCATGACGCGATCATTGTGCAGATGAACGGCGGCACGAATGTGCGGGACACCTCGGCGCGCCATGTGGCCGCCATCTTGCAGGCTATTTCCGCGAATTTCGACGCCCGGATCGTGCAGTTTCCCGTACCGGCCTTCTTCGATTACGCCGAGACCAAGAAGGCCATGTGGCGGGAGCGGTCAGTACGCTCGGTGCTCGACCTCCAGGCCCGCCTGGACGTGGCGATCTTCGGGGTGGGGTCGATTTACGCCCGGGTTCCGTCGTACGTCTACACCGCGGGCTTCCTGGATGAGGCCGAAGTGGCCGGTCTGAAGGAACAAGGCGTCGTCGGCGACGTGTGCACGGTCTTGCTGCGCGAGAACGGAACCTACGACGACATCGACCTCAATCAACGGGCTTCCGGGCTGACACCGGCCGAACTGGCGCGGATTCCCCGGCGGATCGGGGTTGTCGCCGATCCCTCCCGGGCGAGCGCCCTGTTGGGAGCCCTGCGGGCCAAGACCATCACCGATCTGGTCTGTGATGACACGACGGCTCGGGCGTTGCTCGACCTGTTCGGGCCCGACGACCGGCGTCCTCTGCATGGCAACTGACGGAAACACGGGCTTTTCGGCAGAGCAGTGGAAAACCAGAAAAATGGCCACTGCAACAATGTGCATAGGTAGTGAACATGTGTGAAGCATTGTCCGTGCGTCTTCTGGACGGATCCGGGGCAGAGAAGTAACGGTGGTTGCGCGATGGTGCAGCGGCGATTCAGGGGTGCTGGAACCGCGATTTCAGGCTGGATTCGCCGGCGTGTCGTCGTCCAGGAAGTCAGCGCAAAAGTCGGAGATCAGCCGTGCGAGAACGGCTGGATGAGTGGCCAGCAGGTTCGGATCGCTGCCCGGAAGTTGGCGGGTCGTGGCGTGGGCGTCATGGGCCATCTGTTCCATGCTGGCGAGTCCCGCGGTGTCGTTTTCGGCGATGATCGCCAAGACGGGAGTCGTGAGTTTGGCCAAGTCAGCAGTAATATCTGCTTCCAGCATGGCATCCAATGCTGCCAGGACTTGTTCCTTGCCCACGCCCTTGAACATTCGTGCAGGAGTGAGCTTGGCGATCATGCGCTGACTGCTGATCAGGGTCCGTCCCAACACGGCCGGAGTCGAGATCAGGACCAGATGGGCGATCTTGTCCGGGTACGCCAGCGCCGTACGGACCGCCACCAATCCGCCAAGCGAGTATCCGACCAGATCTGCGCGCTCGGCTCCCCGGGTCTCCATCAGGTCGACCACCGCGGCCACGGCTTGTTCCATGTGGAACCCTTCGTGCTCGCTGGGCTTCAAACCCTTCAGCCAGGGGGCGGCCATCGGCTGCTCGGGGTTGATCGCCCCCACCACGTCCTGCCACACCGGTGGCGACTGTCCAGGGCCATGCAAGAAGACCAATAAGGGTGTGTCCATGAGACTATTTTCTCACACGGGTTCCGCGAGCCTGGGGGCACATCAAGATGGGTGGTGGTCGATCAATGCCTGGTCCGGGCAGGGTCGGCCACCACCCATGTGTGCAATGGATGTGCTTTCTACCGGCGTACCGTCCTGGTGCGAGTGCGGGTGACCCGCTCAGCAGCCAAGGCTCCGGTCAGCAGGACCGCGCTGAAGCCCACCAGGGCGACAAGCATCCACGGTGGATAAGCCGCGACCGTACCACCGGTGTCGGCTGAGGCGCCCTGGCCGGAGGAGGTCGCCGGGGAGACTGTGGTTCCCGCGGTTCCAGAGTTGTCCGTGGACCCTGAGGTGCCAGAAGTTGCTGACCCGGTATCGGGAGACTGTCCGTTGCCAGCGGCGGTGAAGACGTCCGGGCCGAAGGGCGTCAAGCCGGATTGGGCGGCGTACCCGAGGTGGCCAAGACCGTCCAAGCCGCCGGAGACCGTACCGGCTGGCAGGGCCGTGGTGTCAGTGCCCTGCGAAACCTGGAAGATGTCCTCCATGGTACGCAACCAGCTGTAATGGTTGTAGTACGTCGAACTGACCGTGCCGGGCGTGATGAGCGGGCTGATCAACACGCTGCCGGTGTCCCCGCCGCCCGGAGTCGCGTCGGCGGCGTCGTACAGCGGATCGGGTGTCATCCCAGCCGACAGAAACCCGGGGGCTCCCTGGGCGCTCAGTGTGATGGCGGTGACATCGCCCGTCGGGGTGACGGGGTTCCCAGCCTGGTCGACCAGCTGGAAGGAGTTCGCCGTGACCGCGCCGGTCGGATCGGTCGGGAAGAGCGGGCCGGTGTTGGAGACCGACCCGACGAAGCTGTCAGCCGGGATGGGGCTCGTACCCCCTGGTCCGGTGGTGTCCACGGTGTCGGTGACGATCCGGGCGGCGTCGGTCGACACGATCTTCGCATCGGTGAGGATCGACGAGCCGGGTCCGCCACTGGCCTGGTCGTTGCGGACCCCCGGAGATGTCCCCCCGCCGGCGATGACGATCCCGGGCACGCAATTGGCGGGAACGAGAGTCGGGCTGGTCTGGGTGCATTCCGGGGGACGGTCGATGAACGCGTTGTCACCGGGCCCGGGGTAGAGCTGGTTGCCGTTCGCGTCGGTGTCCAACGTGGAGTTCGGGCCGGTCGGCTCGTAGTTGACATCGGTTCCGTTGATGTTCTGGCCGGCGGCGTCGGACAGGATGCCGGTGGCGGCATTCGGCAACACAGCCTGAGTCGGGGCGTAGGCATCGGCATTGTTGAAGCTGTTTCCGGAATAGGAGTACGGCGGGTTGGCCTCGTCGAAGGTGATGTCGATCAGGCCGCCATCCTTGAAGGCGGGCGACTGTTCGATCAGCGGGATGTAGTACTTCAGGAACAGGTCGGCGGAGTACAACCCTCCCGTGTAGTTGGCCGGTGTGGTCGACTCGGGGTCGGGGGTGCCGGACCCGTAGACCGGCTGGCCGTTGCGGAAAGCGCCCGACAGGTTGTTGCCCTTGCAGACCGCGTCATGGGCGTCACTGCAGTTGTTCGGAGTGATCCAGGAGAAGGCCGGAGTGGTGGATTCCGACTGCAGGTCGTGCCACAAGCCGCTGGTCGCGTCGTCCAGGTTGGCGATGTGGGCCGGATCGCAGTCGTACCCACCCTGGGCCGGCGTCGTCAGCGGACTGGTCGTCGAACCGTCAGGGTTGGTTGCGCCACTCAGCGAGGAGAACCAGGCGAAGGGGAAGTGCTTGGCGACGTACTGATCGTTGGCCTGGGCGCCGGTGAAGCTCGTCACGCCGGTGGGGAGCGGGTTGGCGGCCGAAGCGGTCATCACCGTCGGATTTGTTGTCGGATTGTTGTCCGCGGTTCCCGGGGCGCCGCACATCGCGTCCTCGCGACCGGGCTGGTTGTAAAGGTCCTGCGCATAGCCCTTCCAGGTCACCCCGGCCGCGTCAAACTGGTTGAACAGCGTCGGAACCTGATCGGGGTACGTACATCCATTGTCACCGTCGGGCGCATTGGCGCCGCTTGGCTGATTGACGTTGGCTGGGGAATTGAGTTGCCCCTTGTCAGGGCCAGATGTCAGGATGTCGGCGTTGGACCCGAAGTTCGTGTTCGTCTTGTCGCAGTCGGATTGGGTGTCCTGCTGCGGGGCCTGTCCAGACACCAGGGTGATGTAATTGTCCATGCTGTAGTGGCCGGTCCCGTAGTAGTTGGTCAGCAGGGCACCCTGGCTGGGCAGCGTCTGCCACAGATAGCTGTTCTGGTTCAGCCCGGTGAAGGTCGCGTCGTACGACTTGTTCTCCAAAATGATGAGCCAAACATGCTTGACCTGGCCCGGAAGCAGGCCCGTACTGGTGATCAACAGGTCCGATTGGGGATTCGCGGGTGAGGCGAAAGCGTCGCTGGCGGCGGCGAGGCTGCCCAGCATCAGGATGGCGGACAACAGTCCGATTGTCAGGCGACGGTGATGCCGTCCGCTTGGTCCGATTTGTTCCATGATTCTCACTTTGTCGGGTGGGCCGTGCCAGGCCAGTTTCCTGACGCCCCCAGCTATCGGTTTTTAGCAGACACCACATTAGACCGCCGATCTGACAGAAAATAGACCCGCAGGTGAAGTTCTGGTGGCCAGGAGGCAAATTGTCCCGGAGCCGAGCGGGCTGCCTTGTCATGCCACGGGTGTTCTCGGATAGTGTGGTGGTCGGCCGATCTTTCTTTTCCGCCAGTACGGTGTGAGGCCCTCGAAGATGTGTTTCTTGGAGTGTGGATGCACCAAGAATCGGCCCTTCAAACACCGGGGGGAGCAGTCCCATGCGTGAGAAAGGATTGGGTGAAGCAGATGAAACAACGAAGGTTGGATGTGGTCCTGGTCCAGTCTGCGGCCCGACACCTGGCGCAAAGATCCCGGCGTACTGTTGTGGCTTGTGTGGCCGTGGTCGTTGTCGTGACCGGGTTGGCAGGGTGTTCATCCGCTGCCGCGCCCGAACCGACCTACGGCGGTTTGCCCTCCTGGTTACCGACCCCGACCCAGGACACCGACCAGACCCTGCCGGGCAGCCAGGCCAGCCCGGCGCTGACAGTCCAGGGCGAGGCCGTTCTCGCTGAGCTTCCTCAGGGGGGTACGGTCCTGATCACGGTGTCCGGTCCCGAGGTCCCGGGTGAAGGATTGCCCGATCCGCCTGCAGCAACAGTGTGCACATGGACGATCACCCTGGCCGAAGGATCGGTTCCGGTGGCGATCGATCCCGCTGATTTCGCCACCCAGGATTCGCTGGGCGCGGTGTACCATCCGGTACTGGTGCCCGGTCAGCCCGAACCACCGAACGTCCTTCCCGCCGGGCAGTCGGCGTCCTTCGAACTTCGTACGACCATGCCCACCGGCGAGGGAATCATGCAGTGGGCCCCGGATGGCCGTCACCCGGTCGCCACCTGGGACTTCGTCGTCGAGAACGACTGACACGCGGGTCACGCGAGGACCAAGCACCGTTCCTTGTTCCTCTACTGCGTCCTCTGTGGGCTTACGTCTCAGTACGCCCATGAAGCAACAATGTGAGCGGGCAACGGGACCCACTCCCGCACGGACAACATCAGCCCTCGAGACTGCGGGTTTGGGGGAAGCCGTACTGTCGTGTCACAGTGGAGGGGTGAGAGTGGCTCGTCGCGCCGTCCAGGGGGTACCCAATGTCATCGGGGTGACGCGTGCCCGGTTGGCCGAGGCGGGGATCGAGCTGACCGACATGACGGACACCAATCCCACGCGGCACGGGTTGTTCGATCCTGAGGTTCTGGCGATCGTGGCCGATCACACCTATCAGGCAGCGCGGTACGAGCCAACTCCCCGGGGGCCGTGGCCAGCGAGGGCGGCCTTGGCGGACAGGTACGGTGGCGATCCCGAGGACTATTGGCTGACCGCGTCGACCTCCGAGGCTTATGGATGGTTGTTCACCCTGCTCGCCGATCCGGGGGATGCCATCGCCATTCCGAGTCCCGTATATCCCCTCATCGAGCCCTTGGCCCGGCTCCAGTCGCTGGCGACTCGCTCGTATCGTACGTTCTATGCCCATCCAGCCGGGTGGGAGGTGGACCGGTCCTCACTCACGACAGTTCTGGGCGAAGAGTCAGTACGAGCCCTGGTGGCTGTTCACCCGAACAATCCAACGGGT
>WRFP01000111.1 GCA_009778725.1 Propionibacteriaceae bacterium | reverse complement strand
CTGTGGAGGCACGCTGGCTCGTCGGGCGTCGCTCCACAGACGTCCAGTCTGCCCTCACGCCACCCGCCGACCCATCGCACCCCCACAGTGTCGCTCGCGACGCAAGCGATCGGTGGATTCGGGTTCAACCCTCGGCGAGGCCTCGATCCGCCCGGGCGAGTTCCGGGGTTCGCACCATTTTCTTACCAAACAATTGGTATAGTTACACTTAGTCGCAGACCCATTAGCTGCTACACTTTGTTTTCTAGACAGTTCATAAAAGGGCTTCCTGAGGCGGCACAATTTCGGGATCCCAGCCCTTCAAGACTTGGCAAGAACGCCACAGCCCCCGTGATTTGACGCACAGCCAATGAGAGATGCCCATGGTCGGATTCATCGTGACAGCGGCAGTCGGGTTCGTCTTGCTTCTTGTCTTCCTCATCTTCGACGGAGTCCTGGATGCCGTCCACATCGATTTCACGGGGTCGGGCATCTTCTCCGGGGCGTCGCTGGGCGGCCTGCTGACCGGAATCGGGTGCGGCGGCATGATCGGGATCGCTCAAGGCTGGGGCATGTTCATGTCCTTCACACTCGGGCTACTGATCGGCTGTTTCATTGCGACGGTCGCCATTGCGCTCTACCGCCTGTTGAGGAACTCGGAAACTCCGGCGGAGGAGTTTTCCCTCGATCGCCTGGTCGGTACGACCGGTGTGATTACCGCCGGCTCACAACCGGGGTCGCGGGGGTTGGTGCAGGTGTCCTATTTGGGCTCCCCCCGTACTGTCTCTTTTTCATCGGACGTCCCGTTGGCAACGGGCGAAGCAGTTGTGGTAACAGAGGTCCTCGGACCAGAAGTCGTAAATGTCATCCCTAGTCAACCAACATTTGGAAGGACGCTGTCGTGAATCCACAAGCTGTCACAGTCATCTCCATCGCGATCGCCATCATCGCGGTCATCATCATCGTTTTCGCCGTCGCCAAGAGGTACCGGATCCCTGACGCGAACGAGGCCCTGATCATCACCGGCGCCAAGGGTAAAGCGCCCGACGGCTCGGTGTCCTTGAAGATCGTTATGGGCGCCGGGTCCTTCATCGTTCCCTTCGTCCAGAGGTGCCGGGTATTGTCCCTGGATGCGACCGAGATCGCCATGCAGGTTCCCGAAGGTGTGTCCAAAGACAACATCAAAGTTGTTGTGGACGCCGTGGCTCTGGCCAAGATCGACGGCACACCCGCCGGTGTCCGCTCCGCCTCTCAGCGCTTCCTCGGCCGCGAGGACCAGATTCCGCGCATCATCCAGTCCATTCTGGCCGGCGCCCTGCGTGGTGTGGTGGGCAACATGACGATTGAGGAAATGCTGCGGGACCGCGAAGGACTGGCCACCAAGATTCAGGACGCCGCCGCGTCCGCCCTGTCCGACGCGGGACTTCGGGTCGACACCCTTCAGATCAACGGCATCACGACCGATCCGGTCGACTACATCACCAACCTGGGCCGTCCCCAGGCCGCCCAAGTACGCAAGGCCGCCGAAGTGGCCGAGGCCCAGAACGAGCAGGAGGCCGCCAAGGCCAAGGCCGAAGCCCGGGTCCAGATCGCCTCGGCCAATAAGGACGCCCAATTGAAAGAAGCTGACTTCCTCAAGGAGACGGCTCAGGCCGAGGCTGAAGCCCAGGCCGTCGGCCCCATGACCAAGGCCGCGCAGGACGCCAAGGTCACCCAGGCCGAGCAGATGAACGCCCAGCAGATAGCAACACTGACCAAGCTCCAGTTGGACTCCGAAGTCCGCGCGAAGGCAGACGCCAACCTCTATGCCGCCCAAAAGGCCGCCGACGCCGAGTTGTACACCGCCGAGCAGCGTGCCAAGGCTTCCGCCGTACAAGTGACGGCTGCCGCTGAGGCTGAGCAAACCCGCCTCACCCGTGAAGGGGATGGTCGAGCCGCCGCCATCAAAGCCGCAGCCGATGCCGAAGGGACCCGGCTCACACTCGAAGGCGATGGCCATGCCGCCGCCATCAAAGCAGCAGGTCTTGCTGAGGCAGAGGCCATCAAGGCCAAAGGTCAGGCCGAAGCCGAAGTTAAGGAACTCCTGGCCGACGCCTACGCGAAGTACGGGCAGCAGGCTGTTATCGACCGTGTCCTCGCCTCGATGCCAGAGATGCTGGCCGCTGCCGCCAAGCCCATCGGCGACATCGACAGCATCACCGTCATCGGCGACGGTGGATCGGCCACGGGTGTCACCAAGATTTCGACAGACCTGCTTGTCAAACTGCCGGCTGTTGTCAAAGCCGCAACTGGCTTGGACCTCACCGAACTGATGAAGAACTGGTTCACCGACGGCAAAGCGCCCGAGGCCTCCGACCTGGTGCTCAGCGCCCCGGACACATCCGACTAGACCTTGGACACGGTTACCGCTGCGTGAGACCGATTGGTCGGCGTACTTCGCTGACCTCCTGGTCACAGAGTCGATGACGCGTACATCCGAAGAGTCCTCCCACCTCTGACCTGAGTCTTGATTCCGTCGCGGTGTCCCCCGTGGTGGGACGGTTGCTCCAGGCGATGTCTGGGCCCGGCATTAGAGTGGTGCGCGGGAGGAAGCCGGGAGCTTTTCGTCGAATCCCACCCAGTACGGAACGCGTGCGTCAACGTCGGCGTACGTCCCAGATACCCTGGTGAACAAAGGAGTATTCATGGCAGGGAAGAATTCGCAGCAGGCCGCCCCAGATCGTCCGGAGATCGCGTCGAGTGTTATCACAGGGGATTTCAAGACCAACTACCACGATGTGGGGTCGGGCGATCCGATCCTGCTGATACACGGTTCCGGACCGGGAGTCACTGCCTGGTCGAACTGGAACAAGGTCTTCCCGCTCCTGGGTGACAGCTTCCGCCTGCTGGTCCCCGACATGGCCGGATTCGGCTACACCGAGCGGATTCCCGGCGTGGTCAACACGATGAATTCGTGGGTCCAGCAGGTCGTCGACTTCCTCGACGCCATGACAGTGGACAAGGTGCACCTGATCGGCAATTCTTTCGGCGGTGCGGTGGCCTTGGCGATGACGGTCCTGCATCCCGAACGAATCGACAAACTAGTCCTCATGGGTACGGCGGGCATCAGCTTCCCGATCACGTACGGTCTGGATCGCGTGTGGGGCTACGAGCCGTCGCTGGAAAACATGGAAGAACTGTTGCATATCTTCACCTACGACCACGCGTTCGCCACCCCGGATTTGATCAGGTCGCGCTTCGAGGGCAGCATCCAACCGGGCTTCCACGAGTCGTTCTCGTCGATGTTCCCCGAACCCCGCCAGCGCTGGGTCGACTGGATGGCGGCCTACGAGCACTACATTCACGACATCCAAAACGACACGTTGCTTGTCCATGGACTCCAGGACCGAGTGATCCCGGTGGAGAATTCAATGAAGCTGCTGACCATGATCCCCAATTCCCAGTTGCACGTCTTCGGCAAGTGCGGCCACTGGACCCAGATCGAACACACCGTCGAGTTCTGCGACCTGGTGCGCGACTTCCTCCAGTACGAAAGGTGAGCCGGCGCCCGATGCCGCCGCAGGCCTCAGTTGCAGAAGCAACAAGCAGTACGGGATGAGCGTCTCGTGGTGAGCCAGGTGTGCTGACCCCGTTGCCCGTCGCCGGTCAGCCGAGGTGCCCGTCACCGTTACTGGTCGCCAACACTGGGTCTCGCGTGGTCGCCACGGGCGTACTGGCGCAAATACATCACGGCTGACACACAGGTGGCGAGGTTGAGGCTGGAAACCTGTGGTGTCATGGGCAAGGAGACGATGGCGTCGCAACGCTCACGAACCGCTGTTGACAAGCCAGTACGTTCGGAGCCGAAGGCGAAAATGGTTGGACCGGGGAAGTCGGTTGGGTCGAAAACTGCACCTGACGCGTCCAGTCCCACGAGTGCGAAATCCGAGGCAGGACGCAACTCATCCAACTGTCGGCACAGTTTCGCTGAGGCGCAGCACGGGAGGGCCCACTGAAGCCCGGCTGCCCCGCGTACGGCCATGGGATCGAAGAAACTGACCGCACCCTGGGCCAGGACCCCTGCAGCACCGACGGCCGCCGCAACCCGCACCACAGCGCCGAGGTTTTTTGAATTTCGCGGGTCGTCAAGCAGGATCGTATCCTGTCCAACTGTGGGCAAGGCCTGGTCCACAATCCATGTCCGAGGTCGTGCATATGCTAGGACGCGTGTTGGAATGGGCTGAGCAGAATGCTCCCGCAACTGAGCGGTGGGCACGACCGTTGCGCGCTCCTCCAGCACTGCCCGCAGGTCTGGTGCGACCGCGTCGGATAGTTCCAAGGCCTTGTCCAGGTCGTCGGTCCAGATCTCCTCCACGGATGCCCCGAACCGGTAGGCGTGCTTGAGTGCATGCAACCCTTCGAGCGCGACCAATCCTGTTGGTGAAACCGCTTCGGACATGTGCCCCACGTTACACCGCAGGGTTTGCCGATTCGGACGAGTCAACTCATTTGCGAACACCCCTGGTGATGTCGCAGCGAACTCAGGCGACATTGGGGCCGTCAGCGGATCGACGGGGGAAGGGCGAAGGTCAGGGTCTCGTCGATCGGGTGGTGTTCGACCAGGTCGGTGAATCCGCTCGCCTGTAGGCGGGCGACGACGTCGAGGACCAGATGGTCGGGGACCGACGCACCCGAGGTGACGCCGACGGTGTGGGTGTCGGCGATCCAGGCGGGGTCGATCTGGTTGACGTCGTCGATCAGGTAGGCGGTTCTTGCGCCGGCGTCGAGGGCGACTTCGACCAGGCGGACCGAGTTGGAGGAGTTAGCCGAGCCAACGACAAGGACACAATCACATTGTTCTGCGACCTGGCGTACTGCCGACTGCCGGTTCTGGGTGGCGTAGCAGATGTCGTCGCTGTGCGGGTCGACCAGGGCCGGGAAGCGTTGGCGAAGCAGGGCAACCGTTTCGCGGGTCTCGTCGACGCTGAGTGTCGTCTGGGACAGCCAGGCCACGCGGTCCGGATCGTTCACCTCGACCAGGGCCGCGTCTTGCGGATGTTCGATCAAGCGGATGGCTTGGGGCGCCTCGCCGTACGTGCCCTCGACTTCTTCGTGTCCGGCGTGCCCGAGCAGGAGGATCTCCATCCCGGCTGCGGCCAGGCGTCTCGCCTCCTTGTGCACCTTGGTGACCAGAGGACAGGTGGCGTCGATGGACACCAGTCCGCGCGTCTTGGCCGCCGCGCGTACAGCCGGGGAAACCCCATGTGCGGAAAAGATCACCACGTGGCCTTCCGGCACTTCGTCCACCTCGTCGACGAAGATGGCTCCCTTGTCGCGCAAAGCGGTGACGACATGTTTGTTGTGGACTATTTCTTTACGAACATATACTCCGGGGCCGTGGATCTCGAGAGCCCGCTCAACAGTGGCGATGGCCCGGTCGACGCCTGCGCAGTAGCCCCGTGGCGAGACCACGACCACCCGTCGGGTCTGAGGAGTACGGACATCTGACGGCACCGGGTGCGTTGGAGTCTGCTGGTCCCCGCCTGCTACAATTGACTGCACTGTGGTGTCCATGCCGGTCATTCTACCCGGGTACACAGGGAAGTGAGCTTGGGCGCCGATGGTCCTCACCGTCGACACTCAAGGAGTCCTGACATGACACTGTCAATTGGGTTATTTGTTTTTAATAACATGGAAATACTCGATTATGCCGCGCCGTACCAGGTTTTTGCCACGGCATCGCGGGTGAACGCGCAAAAGCAATCGTCACCGGGCGCGACCACCGCCCCGACCAAGGATGGCGAAGACCTGTTCAGCCTCGTCACCATCAGTACATCCACCGAACCTGTGACCATGCAGGCCGGTGCCGTCATCCTCCCCCAGGCCACCATCGACGACCATCCTGAACTGTCGTGCCTGGTCATTCCGGGGGGTAAGCAAGGTGTCGAAGCCCTGATCAACCAGGGAGATGCCGTCACCTGGATCAAGGAACAGGCTGCCACGGTGCCGCTGGTCGCCAGCGTCTGCACCGGAGCCTTCCTGCTGGCTCACACCGGTCTGTTGGACGGCCGCAAGGCGACGACCCACTGGGCCTACGCCGACGACCTGCGTCAGCGCTTCCCCGCCGTCGACGTCGTCGACTCTCACCGGTGGACGGACTCGGGCCAGTTCATCACCGCCGCCGGGCTGACCTCCGGAATCGACATGGCCCTGCACCTGGTGGAGAGGATGAGCTCGAGAGAGTTGTCAGTCGCCACCGCCCGCGCTTTGGAGATGTGATCGCGAAGCAGCACGCTCATGACTCACCGATCACCGTACTGACTTGGAAAAATGACTGTGAACCTGGGAGTTCACCGTATCCGATAACAATCGAATAGCGGTCAGAGCACCGCATAGGCAATGTGAAACGTGTGCCCCGGGAAACCGGGGCACACGTTTGTGAATTCGGATACTGATCAGTTGTGGGCGTCACTCGGTGACGTCTTGGTCGACCCATTCGAAGGTCTTGGTGACCGCCTTCTTCCAGTTGCGGTAGAGCCGGTTGCGTTCGTCGGAGCACATCTGGGGAGTCCAGCGCTTGTCCTCCGCCCAGTTGACGATGACATCCTGCTCACCTTCCCAGAAGCCGACAGCGATCCCGGCCGCATAGGCGGCGCCCAAGGCTGTTGTCTCGGCCACGACAGGACGCACGACCGGCACGCCGACCATGTCAGACTGGAACTGCATCAAGGTGTTGTTGGCTGTCATTCCGCCATCGGCCTTGAGTTCGGCCAACTTGACCCCCGAGTCCGCTTCCATCGCGTCCAGGACCTCGCGGGTCTGGAAGGCAGTGGCCTCCAGGGCCGCCCGGGCGATGTGACCGCGGTTAACGTACCTTGTCAAACCGACAATCGCACCACGGGCGTCACCACGCCAGTACGGTGCGAACAGTCCGGAGAAGGCTGGTACGAAGTAGCAGCCGCCGTTGTCGTCGACCGACAGGGCCAGCTTCTCGACCTCGGGCGAGGAGTCGAACATCTTCAGGTTGTCGCGTAGCCATTGGATCAGGGAGCCCGTCACGGCGATGGAGCCCTCCAGCGCGTACACCGGCTTCTTGTCCCCGATCTGATAGCACAGCGTGGTCAGCAGGCCGTTCTTCGAGAAGACCGGTTCCTCGCCGGTGTTCATCAGCATGAAGCAGCCTGTGCCGTAGGTGTTCTTGGCCTTGCCGACGTCGAAACAGGCCTGGCCGAACGTGGCGGCTTGCTGGTCGCCCAAGTCTCCTGCGACCGGCAAGCCTGCCACGATGGGTTCTTTGGCCAGGCCATAGACCATGGACGAGGACTTGATCTCGGGCAGCATCGTCATCGGGATGGTCATGTCGGACGCGATCACGCGATCCCAGGTCAGGGTGCGTACGTCCATGAGCATGGTTCGCGAGGCGTT